>CACXGV010000047.1 GCA_902767375.1 uncultured Erysipelotrichaceae bacterium | reverse complement strand
TGTATCTAGCAAGGAAAATTGCATAAAATAAAACGGAACATTCAATATTGCAGTGTCGAGTTTTGCCATATAATCGTCCACCTAAGTCACTCTTGAGTTAGTGGTTTTCTTTTATATTAAAACTATAAATAGCTATTTAAAAGTCAACATAAAACTGTATGCAAAACTAGATATTTACTGAGATTGCATACAGTTTTTAATATTATGTATTATTTTAATTTTTCACTTAAGATTTGTTTAGCTAGTACTGGATTAGCTTGTCCTTTAGTTTGTTTCATAACTTCTCCAATAAAGAAACCAAACAAATTAGTTTTACCATTATGATAATCATCTATTAACTTAGGATTATTGTTTAAAATATTATCAATAATACCTTCTAATTCATCAGAATTATCCATTTGTTTCATATTATGTTTCTTAATTAAATTTTCTGGTTCATCTTTTTCATCTAAACAATAATTAAATAATTCTTTACCTTGTTTAGAAGATATATCTCCACTATTAATTGCATCAATAATAACTTTTAATCTCTTAGGAGTTACATAAAAATCATTAATTGACATAAATTCTTTATTTAAATAGCCTATAATATTAGAAGATAACCAGTTAAATGCTACTTTAGGATCTATTCCAATATTAATAGATTCCTCATAATAATTACTTAAATCAAAATCTTTAACTAATGTTTTAGCTTCATTTTCAGTTAAATTATATTCTTTAACATATCTAACTAATCTTTCATTAGGTAAAGTAGGTATTTCCTTTCTAATATCTTCAAGCCATTTAGAATCAATCTTAATCTTAGGAATATTAGGTTCTGGCATATATTTATAATCTACCGAATCCTCTTTAACTCTCATTCTAATAGTAGTTTTAGTATCTTCATCAAATCTTCTAGTTTCCTGTACAAGTTCTTCACAGCCAGTTTCTAATGCTTTAATTTGTCTTTCAACTTCATAATTAACTGCATCAGCTACATAACTAATTGAACCAACATTCTTAACTTCAACTTTAGGAGTTATATATTCTCCTTTTTCATTCTTAAGATTAATATTTACATCACATCTCATATGGCCTTTTTTCATATCAGCATCTGAGATACCACAATATCTTAAAGAATTAGCTAAAAACTCTAAAAAAGCAACTGCTTCCTCTCCTGAATTAATACATGGTTCAGTTACCATTTCAACAAGAGGAGTTCCACATCTATTATAATCAATTAAAGTATAATAATCATAATGATCCATTGAAGCAGTATCTTCTTCTAAATGAATATCATGAATCTTAACTGTAAAATCATGACCGTTTGTATATAATTTAACTTCACCATCTACCCCTACTGGTTTTCTAACTTGAGTAATTTGAAAACCTTTAGGTAAATCTGGATAATAATAATTTTTTCTATCAAAACATAATTCATCTGGTTGTTTGCAACCTAAAACCATACTCATTTTTAAAGCTTTTCTAACGGCTTCTTTATTTAAAGAAGGTAAAATACCTGGAAAAGATAAATCTATTTCATTAACATTATCATTAGGTATTTGGGAAAATGAATTTTTACTTGGACTAAACACTTTAGAATTAGTTAAAACTGCTGCATGTATTTCTAGCCCAATAACTACTGTATACTTCATTTTAAACCTCCCTTAAATCCTATTTTTTCTTCTAACTTATTAGCAATATTTAATACTTTAGCATCATCCAAAACTTTACCAGTTATATTAATTCCGATTGGAAGATTATTTACATATCCAGATGGAATTGTAATAGAAGGATAACCTCCAAAATTACCAATAGCTAAATGGTTTTCTAAAACGGCCTCTTCACTTAAAACCTCACTAGCTTCATCCAAAAGTGGTGCTCCAGCACCAGATGCCATAGTTAAAAATCCATCATATTGATTAAATAATTCATTAAATTTATCTACAATCATTCTTCTAACTCTACAAGCATTTAAAAAATATCTTTCTTGATTTTCTTTTTGAAGCACATAAGATCCAATAACTAATCTTCTCTTAATTAAAGGACTAAAAGCATGAGTACGATAATCTTTAACCATCTCATTAATATTAGCCCCTGTTCCTCTAGGACCATAAATAATACCTGTATACATAGATAAATTACTTGTTGCTTCAGCACATGATATTACTTGGTATGTAGGCTGAATAGCATTAAGTAAATCTTTAGAAATAGATTCTTCAATGACATACATCCCAAGTTCTTTACATTTATTTATTACTTCATTAAACTTTTCAATTGATTCTCTTAATTCTTTAGATGGATTTTCATAAGAATTAATATCACATAACTCTTTAATATAAAATAATCTAAAACCAGTTACATCTCCATCAATTGAAGGAGTAAAATCATCCATTTTAGGAAGGGCTGTCATATCTTTTCCATCTGGTCCCTTAATTGCATCAACAACCATTGCAGCATCTCTAACACTATTAGTAAATACCCCAACATGATCTAAACTTGAAGCAAAAGGTAGTACTCCATATCTAGATATTACTCCATAAGTAGGTTTAAATCCAACTACCCCACAAAATGCGGCTGGTTTTCTAACTGAGTCTCCAGTATCAGTTCCAAGAGCAAATGGAACAATTCCTGCAGCAACCGCTACAGCAGAACCAGCAGATGAACCACCAGCTTGTCTTTTAATATCATATGGATTTCTAACCACTCCTGTATGACATGTAGTACCTGTTCCACCTAAACCAAATTCATCACAAGCACTTTTACTAACTAAAACTGCTCCTGCTTTTTCTAATCTTTCAATAACAGTTGCATTATAAAATGGAATATAATCCTTTAAAGCATTAGATGAACCAGTAGTTAAAATTCCTTTAGTTGAAAATAAATCTTTAGCACTATAAGGAATGCCATTTAACGTTCCTTTTTTCTTTCCTACCTTTGGTTTATCAATAATTGTAACAAAAGCATTATATTTATCATTAGCTTCTTTAGATAGCTTAACTGCTTCTGTTACTAACTTTTTAGTATCTATTTTTTCCTTATTAATCTCTTCAATTGTCATTATTCCACCACCTTAGGTACTCTTACTTCTCTACCTTCTTTATCTTTAACATTAGAAAGTATTAAATCTACATCTACTGATTCTTCAGCTTCATCATCACGTAATGTTGCAACGTATAAATCATAAGGCATAAATTGTGGTTCAACTTCACTTAAACTAGGAATATTATTAATTTGATCAATATTCTTGTCAATTAAACTAAATTCATCATAAATAGTATTTGCTTCTTCATCACTTAAACCAATTAATAATTTATCAGCATATTTAATAATATCTTCTTTACTAAACATCTTTATCACCTTTAATTTGGATTCCAAGTTCTTCTAATTGAACTGGTGTTAAATCTGATGGAGAACCCATCATTAAATCTTGTCCACTAGCATTTGGTGGAAAAGCTTGTACTTCTCTTAAGTTATTTTCATCTTGAATAAGCATCAAAATTCTATCAATTCCAGGTGCCATACCACCATGAGGAGGGCATCCATATCTAAATGCTGTAAAGATAGATCTAAATCTCTTTTCAACTTCATCTCTAGAATAACCTACTATTTCAAATCCTTTAGCTAAACTATCTAAATCATGATTTCTAATAGCTCCAGAGGCCATTTCATTTCCATTACATACAAAATCATATTGATAAGCTAAAATATCTTCATAGTTTTTATTCTTATAAGCATCAATTCCATCATGAGGTAAACTAAATGGATTATGGCAGAAATCCCATTTATTATTATCTTCATCATATTCAAACATAGGAAAATCATTAACAATACATAACTCTAATCTATCATTAGGAATAATTCCTAAATTATTAGCAACTTCAATTCTTAAAGCTCCTAAAGCTTTTTTAACAACCATTTTCTTACCTGAAACAATTAAAACTAAATCATTATTCTCAATTTTTAATTTTTCTTTTAATTCTTTAACTTCTTCTTCTGTAACATATTTAGCTATACTACCTGTAAGCTCTTCCCCAAATTTTAAGAAAGCTAACCCAGATGCTTTTCTTTTCTTAACTAGTTCAGTTAAAGCATCTAAATCCTTTCTAGAATACTTATCAGCAGCATTTTTAGCAACAATAGCATTAATAATACCATCCTCATCTATAACGCTTCTAAAGACACTAAAAGTAGTATTTTTAAACACATCAGTGATATCATTAATAAGCATTTCATATCTTAAATCTGGTTTATCAGTTCCATATAGATTCATTGCATCTAAATAAGAAATTCTTCTAAATGGTCTAGGACTAACCTTTTTATCAGAAAAAGTGGTAAATACATCATGGAATATTTCTTCTCCAACATTTAATACTTCATCCTCTGTAACAAAAGACATTTCTAAATCCAATTGATAAAACTCTAAAGTACGATCAGCTCTTGGATCTTCATCTCTAAAGCAAGGTGCTATTTGAAAATACTTATCAAAACCACCAACCATTAATAATTCTTTATAAATTTGAGGAGCTTGTGGTAAAGCATAAAATTTACCTTTAAAGTTTCTTGAAGGTACCACAAAATCTCTTGCTCCTTCCGGACTAGATGCTGTAAGTATAGGAGTTTGTACCTCAATAAAACCTAAATCATACATCTTATTTCTAATAAAATGTAATACATCATTTCTTAAAAATAAATTATTTTTAAGTTTATTTCTTCTAATATCTAAATAACGATATTTTAATCTCGTATCTTCTAAAGCATTAGTATTATCATCAATAGTAAAAGGAAGTTCATCACAAGTATTTAATATTTCTAACTCACTAACATCTATTTCAATATCACCAGTAGGAATATTCTTATTCTTACTTTCTCTTTCAACTACTTTACCAGTAACTTTAATAACATATTCACTTTTTAAACTCTCAGCAAGTTCATAATTCTTATTTTCTGGTCTAAGAGCAAGCTGAACTATACCTGATCTATCTCTTAAATCAATAAATATTAATCCCCCTAAGTTTCTTTTCTTTTGAACCCAACCAAATAAAGTAACTTCTTCATTTAAGTTATTAATATTTAAAGAACCATTATATATTCTACTCATATTATCCTCCTAATCATGCATATCTAAATAATCTATTAAGTCATTTATATTAACTTTTTCTTCTTCTTTAGTAACATTATCTTTAACATTAACTTCATTACTTTCTAAATCTTTATCATTTAGAATAATTAAGAATTTAGCATTAAATCTATCAGCAGATTTAAATTCTCCTTTTAATCCTTTATTTAAATAATCTGTTTCAGTCGTAAATCCATTTAATCTTAAATTTTGAACTATATAAGATGCTGTTTCTTTCTCACTATCGGAAACATACATCACATATACATCGATATCTTTCTTATAAGGTATATTTACTCCTGCAGCATCAATTGCAATCATAGTTCGATCATAACCCATTGCAAAACCAACTGCTGGCATTTCAGGGCCATCTAACTCTTTAATTAAACCATTATAACGGCCTCCCCCGCCAAGAGCAAAATTAACCCCCTCAATATCTGTATATATTTCAAATACAGTATGATTATAATAATCAAGACCTCTTACTAATCTAGGATCTTCCTCATAAGGTATTTCTAATAAATCTAAATAATCTTTTAACTTATTATATCTATTTAAACTATCTTCATTTAAATAATCTAAAGTAATTGGTGCACCTTTAATAATATCCTTTTCTCCATCAATTTTACAATCTAAAACTCTTAAAGGATTCTTACTAATTCTTTCCTTACAATCCTCACATAACTCATCCATATGAGGCTCTAAATACTTAATTAAAGCATCTTTATACTTAAGTCTAGATTCATTATCTCCTAAAGTATTAATCTTAATCTTAGTATCTAAACCTAAAAGAGTATAAGTTTGATAAGCAAGTGATATAACATCAACATCAGCCATAACATCATCAGAACCAATAAGTTCTACTCCAAATTGAGTAAACTCTCTATTTCTTCCAGATTGTGGTCTTTCATAACGATACATCTTCTCATTATAATAAACCTTAACTGGTTCCGTCATATTACCATATAATTTATTTTCAATAAACCATCTAACAACTCCAGCAGTCCCTTCTGGTCTTAAAGTAATACTTCGCTCTCCTCGATCTACAAAATCATAAGTTTCTTTCTTAACAACATCAGATGTTTCTCCTACTCCTCTATGGAATAATTCAGTAGCTTCAAATACTGGTGTTTCAATATAAGTATAATTATACTTTTCACAAATACCTTTAATTATATCATTAACATATAATCTTTTCTTAGCTTCCTCTCCATAAATATCATAAGTTCCCTTTTGTTTAGTAATCATAATAATCCTCCTTTAAAAAACAAAAAACGCATCTCATAAGGACGGATATTTCCGCGGTGCCACCTTACTTAACTTGCGTTCACTTTTATCCTTAACGCGAATAACACGCTTACATCATCAAAGAAGTGTCTCAAATTTATTTCATAATAGATAATCTCACCAACATATCTTCTCTGTAAAAAATCCATAAATTCCTTGTTTCTTCTAGTAATTACAATAGTATTTTACCCTTTTTAATAATCAATGTCAATTAAAAAACTTGACCTAAGCCAAGTTATCTTTTATTTCTAGGAGTAATTGTTAATACTTTAGGTTTATTAACAACATCAACCGTTTTCTTTAAATCTTTAATTGGTAAAGTTTCGATTGTATTCATATTAATTGAAGGAACTTCAATAGGTAAATCATATTCTTTTCTTTCTTCAGCTACTGCTTGAATAGAATCAGGTGTTTCTTCTAAAACTTTAGGATTTAATAATTTAGTACTTTCAAAACTATCTTCATTCTTAATATAATACATACTTTTATCATAATCTTTAATAGCGTCGTTTATCTCTATAATTGAGTCATCTGCTTTATCAAAATATTTCTTCATGATTAATATCATTAAACCATTAATTGTCAAAGTTGGTATCATGGCTATTCCAACAATTCCCGCTGAAAAAGTTGCAACCCCTAAATGGGCTAAAACTACTGTTCCAAACATTGCACCGCCTAAACAAAGATACTTCTTAATTCTAAAAAATACTCTATCTAATTTAGCATTATCTTTAAATTCATTATAATTAAGAACCTGTCTCTTCATTCTTTCTAAAATCATAATTTCATTATGCAAACTATATGGAATAGTATCTACTATTCCATCAGCATATATAACTTCAATTTGATTGGTTTCTAAATTAATGATATACCTTGTAATAAACATCTTCTTTTGGAAATCTGTTTCAGTATAATCCTTCATTATCTATTTAAACTTTCTACTTTATATTCTTTTAATTTAACTAAAACTTTACCTTTATTTTCTGGATTTGATAATTTATATAAACCATATAATTCTTTATATGACATATCCCCTATAGTATTTTCATTAATAAATGGCACTTCTCTATCAGATACATCGGTATAACCATTTCTAATACTTTCTCTTTCATATTCATCTGATTCTTTTCTTTGTTCTTCGGTAGGTATTTCAGCTGGATCATTAAATAATCTATAATCAACATAAGGAACACTATCTAAAGCAGTAGGACATTCTTCATATTTATCACAAATAATCCCACTAGAAATAATAAATTTAACTTTATCAGATGATTTATCTATAACTCTAGGTTTCATAACTTTTTTATTAGAAAAACTATTACTATTTTGAACAAAAGCTAAGCTTTTTTCATAATCATCCATTGTATTTTTAAATCCTTTTAAAGTTTTTCTAACTTCCTTCCACTTCTTAAAATTAAGAATATTAGTAGGAGCAGTTATAAGGGTAAAAAGAGCTGCTGAAAATACACTATAAGTAGCAAGACCAATAACCATACCTAAGAATATCGTATATAAAATCTTATACATCTTATCTTTACGATCAAAAGTCTTAAAACCTTTTTTAAGATTTTCATAAAACCTTCCCGCATCTAATACTTGCTGTCTCATTCTTCTAAGAATTCTTTGTTCTTCTTCAATAGAATAAGGTAAACAATCTGCTTTACCATTAGCATAACTAACCATAATATCTTTAGCTTCTGGATCTACATCATAACTTTTAATAAAAGTTTCTCTTTGAAAAGAATTCATTGAATAATCAAACATATTATCATCTCCAAACAGTAATCTATTATATCATTATAAATAATATTTACAATAAAAAAGAGAACTAATTCTCTTTTAAAGCTAAAGTAAACTTTCTCATAATTAATAAAGACATTACTGCATCAAATATAAGTGATATTCCCTCAAGTCTTGTAATAATACTAGCAACTTCTAATGGATTAACTAAAGCAACAATTCCAAGTACTAGAATTATTATATTTAAAGAAGTAAATATCCACCATAAGTAATTCTTAACTGTATATTTAAGTAAATATCTTAAATTATTAATTGCACTTATAATTAAGATAATTCCCACAAATATATTTATTACAGTTACTAACCATGTTGGTTTAATAAAAGTATATATCCCTACTCCAATAGCTAATAAACTAAGTAAAAAATACATTGTATCCATTTTAGTTTTAATATCTTTATCAATAAAGAAATAAATAATATTAGATAGTCCAGCTACAACCATAATAACAGCTATTACTTTAGATGCTATACTTATACTTTCTATTGGAAATACTAATAAAACTATCCCAAACAATAAAAGTGCAATATTAGTAATAATCTTATCTTTATATAACTTCTTCAAATATTCCATTACAACCTCTTAACATTTGCATCTTGTAAATCTTGTCTGATTTTATCTTCAGTAAATTCAGTAAGACCTAACCCATCTCCATACTTAGTCCACAAAGATGTCATTTTTCTTTCCATCGCATTCATACGAAAAGTATATTCCAAAGCATCTGCAGTAGATGTATCTAGTTCAACAAGTTCATGTTCAACTTCTAAATAATACTTTCTTATCTTTTCAGCATCCAATTTAGCTTTTTCTATTTTTAAACGAGCTATTGGGCCTAAAATTGTATTTTTTCTTAAATATTCTAATACTTTATAATCTACATCTTTAATATCATATTCCATAAATTACCTCCATCAATATAATAACAATTATTCTCTTTCTTGTAAATATTTGTAAAGTTCTAAAGCTACCGTTTCCGGTACTACTTCTTTAAGTTCATCAACACTAGCTTCACTCATTTTTTTAACACTACCAAATCTTTTAATAAGTTCTTTTCTTCTTTTAGCACCTATTCCATCAATACCATCTAAAACACTTTGAATAGAGCCTTTACTTCTTATTTGTCTATGATAGTTTATCGTAAATCTATGAACTTCATCTTGCATTCTAGTTAAATAATGAAATAGATTACTTGTTTTATCTATATCATATATTTCTAATGTATCTCCATCAAGTAAATCATTAGTTCTATGCTTATCATTTTTAACTAAACCGCATACTTTAATATTTAAATTTAAATCTTCTAATACTTCTTTAGCAGCATGC
>CACXGV010000046.1 GCA_902767375.1 uncultured Erysipelotrichaceae bacterium | reverse complement strand
AGGGAAATAGCCTAAACTGGTACTAATTTCTTCAAAGTTGTTATATCCTTCTTTAATCTCTACTTTATATAGATCATTATTAAAGTATTCTTCGTGATATTTTTCGGTATTAGATTCAATTAAATTGTAGTCTGTATAAAATGTTTCTGCATTAACATTTATAAATAATAAGCTAATTATTAATGTAAAAATTGTTTTCATTTTCTCCTCCTACTAGTTATATTAACTATTAGAGAGTTATTTCCTTTTAAAAATATTATTTTGTTTATAAGTGATGGATTTTTGTGGAAAAGATTAATAATTTGCCATTTTTACGAATTTAGATTTTTTAAAACTGAGATTTTAAAAGTTTGATGATACTAGACAAATAAAGGTTTTTGAGATATAATTAAGGAACTGAAAAAGAGCTTTTTATTTTTTATTAATTAGGAGGAATAATATGAATAATAATGAAAAGGTTACGCGTGTTTTTGCTTTGGGTGGACTTGGTGAAGTTGGTAAAAACATGTATGTTATAGAACATGATGATGAAATTATTATAATAGATGCTGGAGTAATGTTTCCAGAAAGTGAACTTTTAGGTATTGACTATGTAATTCAAGATGTTAGTTATTTAAAGATGAATCAAGATAAAATTAAGGCTTTAGTAATTACCCATGGTCATGAAGATCATATTGGAGGTATTACTTTCTTAATACAAAATGTTAATACACCTGAAATATATGCATCTAGAATAGCATGTGATTTAATTTTAAAGAAATTTGATGATCGCGAAATAGGATATAAAAATTTAAAAGAATATAATAAAGATACAGTTTTAAAATATAAACATTTTGAAATATCTTTTGTAACTACTACCCACTCTATTCCAGATAGTTTTGCTATTGTTATTAAAACTCCAAATGGAACAATATTTGAAACAGGAGATTTTAAATTTGATTTAACTCCGATTGGACCAATGGCTGATATACATAAAATGGCAGAACTTGGTAAGAATGGAGTTAAACTACTTCTTAGTGAAAGTACAAACTCAATGAGTCCAGGATCTTCTGCTTCTGAAAGCATTGTTGATGAAGCTTTAGGTGATGTATTTTTAAGACATCATTCAAGAATTATTATTGCAACTTTCGCATCAAATATTTATCGTATCAAACATATTGTTGAAACATGTAAAAAGAATAATCGTAAGATTATTACTTTTGGTAGATCAATGGAAAATGCCAAAGATATAGCACTTAAGAATAATATGATTACTGATAAGACTATTTTTATTGAGCCTAATGAAGCTAAAAATTATAAGAAAAATGAAATATGTATTTTATGTACTGGTTCACAGGGAGAACCACTTGCGGCATTATCTAGAATTGCTAATGGAACTCATAAACAAGTTACATTACAACCAGATGATATTATAGTATTTTCATCTAATCCTATTCCAGGTAATCGTGCATCAATTAATCATATTATTAATAAGTTATATTTAAAGGGTGTTAAAGTATATACTAATTCAGAACTTTCTGATATTCATACTTCTGGACATGCTAAACAAGAGGAACTTAAATGGATGCTTAGATTAATTAAACCTGAATATTTTATGCCAATTCATGGAGAATATAGAATGCTTAAACAACATGCTGATTTAGCTGTTGATTGTGATATTCCAAGAGAAAATATTTTTATTTGTAAAAATGGTGATGTAGTTGAAATGACTAAAGATGGAGTTCGAATGGGAAAAAGAGTTTCATCTGGTGATGTTTATGTTGATGGTTCTAGAGTTGGTGATATTGGTTCAGTGGTTATTAAAGATCGTCAATTAATGAGTCATGATGGAATACTAGTATCTATTATTAATTTAAATCCAATTACAAGAGAATTATTAATTAAACCAAATATTACAACTAGAGGTTTTGTATTGGTTAATGAAAATGCTGAATTAATAAGCAAGATTGAAGATAAAGTTACAGAAATAGTTACTAAAGTATTAAAAACTACTTATAATTATGTAGATTTAAAAAATCAAATTATTTTAGAACTTAATCCATATATAAATGAGCTTACTGGAAGAAGACCTATTATATTACCAGTAATAATGGAAGTAAGAGAAAATACAAATTAAAAATCATCGTAAGATGATTTTTTTATAATTTATTATTTAAAATATCTAAGGCTTCTTGGTTTATGATGGTATTTTCACTTTCACTATCTTTGATGACAATATAAACTTTTTTGGTTGCTTGGGCTTTAACTAGTGAAGTAAATATTGTATTGGGAACATGAACAAGAATAGTATCAATATCTTCAATTTCCATTTCATTAGCTATATGATTTTTATGATCTTGAAAAGCTATTACTTTGATATTTGTAACTAGAGGTTTTTCATATAATAGATTTAAATTTTGATCAGCAATATATAAATCTATTTTCTTTTTATCGATACTTATTTCTCTAAAATCAATATTACGATGCATAGCAAGTAGCGAATCATCAGTTGGTATTTCAATTAAAGTTTTGATATTTTCTTCTAATTCTTTATTAGTATTGGTAACTTCTACTACTTTACTATTTTTATAATAAATAATACCTCCTGATATAAGTAAGAAACACAATAAGATACTTATGGTATATATTAACTTCCTACTCCACTTTATTTTTCGATCAAATTCTTTAACCATTAAATAATTATCTTTTAATAAATGATCTAAAGATATATTAAATTTATTGCTAATAATAATTAGTGTCTCAATATCAGGATAACATTTTCCATTTTCCCAGTTGGATACAGTTTGTCTGGAAACATTTAATTTTTCAGCTAGTTCTTCTTGAGTTAAATTATTATTTTTTCTAATTTCAATAATTTTTTTATCGATATTCATTTATTATCTCCTTTCTGATTACATTTTAAAAATATGAAATAAATATGTCTATCAAATGTATTTGACATTAGAAGTTGTAACTATAATTATTATAATTCATATGATAAGGTATGATGAGTTTTTTTTATGAGTTAAATCCAATTATACAATCTTTACTTGCTGGTCTTATGACTTTTTCAATTACAGCTTTAGGAGCAGCATTAGTTTTTCTAGTTAAAAATATTAATAAAAATATTATGAATATTCTTTTAAGTATATCAGCAGGTATTATGCTTAGTTCTTCATTTTTTTCTCTTATAAATCCTGCTTTAAGTAATGCTGAAAGTTTAAATATGAATGCGTGGCTTATATGTTCTTTAGGAATAATTATGGGGTGCTTACTACTCTTTCTATGTGATAAAGTTTATTCTAATAAGAATAATAATCTAATATTATCTATTACTTTGCATAATTTTCCAGAAGGACTTGCAATTGGGATTGCATTTGGGGCTGCTGCTCTTGGTAATCAGACTGTTCTTAGTGCATTAATGTTAGCAATCGGAATTGGTATTCAAAACTTTCCAGAAGGATCGGCAATTAGTTTTCCTCTTTACCGAGATGGCTATTCTAAGTTTAAATCATTTGTAATTGGAGCATTATCGGCTATAGTAGAACCTATTGCAGCTGTTTTAGGGGCTTTAATAGTTGGTAAATATTTAGTAATTCTTCCAATTTGTTTAGCTTTTGCAGCTGGGGCGATGCTTTATGTTACAGTTGTTGAACTAATACCGGAAAGTATGACTTCAAAGAAAAAAGAGCTCATGGCTCTTTACCTAGTAATAGGATTTATTATTATGATGATGTTAGATGTTGCATTAGGCTAATCAATTAAATTTGATACTTTTTCCTTATACTCAGCAATTTTTGATTCTAATTTATCATTTTGGGAACGTAGTTCCTCTTTTTCTTTTTCAAGAGAATGAATAGTATCGTTTAAGTGTTCTATTTCTTTTCTTAATTCATTATTTTCGTTTCTTTTTTCTTCTAATTGACTATTATAACGTATGGTATCTAAATTATCTTCTAATAGTTTTAATGTTTTACTATTAGCAATTACAATAAAGCGAGAATTATGATCAACAAAGGAGCTATAAATTTTCTTTTCTTTTAAAGCTTTTATAATTAAATCGGCATACTCAGAAGGTTTTACTTCTTTTTTTGCATTAGATGTTAAAACGATAATATTATCATGTTCTTCTAAAAAGATTTCACTTGAATACTTATAATTATATACTTCTATGATTATTTCATTATCTTTCATGTTTTCATCTGGATGAGATGTATAACCACCTAGGTAACTACTTACATACATTCCTTTTTTGTAAGTAAAATTATAAGTCTTTTTAGTTTCTTCAATTTCAGTTGGACTTCCATCAATAAATTCATATTTAGATACTTCCATAATAAGGATTCCAGCAGATATTCCCCCACCTATTAGTCCAATTAAAAGGGTTATTATCATTCTCTTAGCATTGTGCTTGTGATTTAGAATAATATTACATATGAATTCAATAACTATAGATATTAGCATAATAGCAAATATTAGTCCTAAAATTGCTCCAATAAATACTACTCCTCTAAACACTAGTCCAATACTAAAAGCTAAAGAGCATGATAAGAAAACAATTAACATAACAAAAGGAATAGCAAAGAAGATTAAGAAAACTTTAATAAAGAACATAATCATTTTACCAATAATATCAAATAATCTAATTGATGATTTTGAATTATTAGTTTTAACTACTCTTGTTTGTACTATTTCTTTTTCTTCGACTTGGGCTTCAACTACTTTATCTGAAATAATTATTTCCTTCCTATCTAAAAATCCAATCTTAAAGATATAAAAGAAAACAAAGATACTACCGAAACTATAAATAATATCAATTATAAATGAACTTATACCGACAATAAATCTAGTAATAAATCCTTCTTTTAAATATGAAGCGGCATTTCTAATTATGTTTTCAAGTTCAACAAATGGATAGTGTAATAAATGTAAGATAAATACTACTACTATCATAGTTAATAATACTGTTATAAATTCTTTGAAAGTGATATTAGCAAAATAGTTATAAGTTTTCTTTATGTATTCAAGGATTAATTCGACAATATTTATTTTGCTCTCTTTATTAAACTCTTCTACTTTTATTTCATCGTTTGTTAATTCTTCTAAAGTACAATTAAATATTTTGCATATAGTAAGTAGTTTATCCATTTCAGGATATGTTTGACCACTTTCCCATTTAGATACAGATTGTCTTGTTACATCTAATTTATCTGCTAATTCTTCTTGAGATAATTTTTGTTCCTTTCTTAGTTTTTGTAATTTTTCATTAAAATTCATATTTCTTCCTCCTAGCAAAAATATATTATGAAACCGGGTTGCGTTCTACCAAGTTTAGATTTATTTTTGTAACTTCTTAGTTGCATTTTACTAGTTTTTCAAATTCTTTCACTATTTTTAACTCTAAAATAATATTTTCTTTAGTAATTGGATGAATAAATTCTAAGTAATATGCTTCTAGAGCCATTCGATTTATTGGGTTGGATTTTGAACCATATTTTTTATCTCCCACTAGTGGATGATTAATATCTTTCATATGAACTCTAATTTGATTTTTTCTTCCAGTTACAAGAGTTATTTCTAGTAATGAATATTTCTTATTATAAGCTAAAGGTTTATAGATTGTTTTAGCATATTTACCTTTTTTATCCTTAGATGAATATGTTTCTAAAGTTTTAGTTTCTTTTAGATATGATTCAACAAATCCCTCTTTAGAAATTGAGCCTTCTACTACGGCATAATATTTTCTAATAACATTATCCCAGTTATTTTGCATTAATTCTTTTACTTTTTCACTTTTGGCAAATACTACTAAACCAGAAGTGTCTTTATCCAAACGGTTTACGATAAATACTTTTTGATTTTTTTTATGAAGGTAATCATATACTTCACGATAAAGATTATGTTCTTTATCTTTATTTGTTCCAATTGTTAATAATCTATGAGGCTTATTTATAATAAGCAAATGTTTATCTTCAAAAATAATGTCTAGTTTTTTCATACTATCTCCTATCTATTTGTAAAGTATAAGTATAAATTGGGCAATAATAAGTAATAAAATGAAAATGATTAATAATATCCATGTTCTTTTATTCTTTTTATCTATTTCATATACAATATGGTCAGCATTTTCTAGAAAGTTGTTTATTATTAAAAAGATGTCTTTATTGTCTTTGGGATGTTGGTGATCATAGGGTTTATTTTTGTAATATAAATCTATTTTGTCATCATCAGCAGATACTTCATATTCTTCCCACTTAATAGTAATAAAATCATGTTCTTTATTATAGATAATTTCTTTATCATTAAGTTCTTTCTTTAATTTTAAATATATATCTTTCATATTATTTGCTTCTTTCTTTTATTATATCATCTGGTTCTAGGTGACCAATTAATAGTGATGATTTTGGATCATGATTTTGATAATTAATATTTACTTTATCTTCATCAAAGTTAGCATAACAATATTTGCAAAAATGCTTGCAAGAGTTGTATACACCAATATCTACCATTTCGGCACATGAGCAATTTCTAGCTTTCCATTTTGGATATTTCTTTCCTGTTAATTTAAGGGCTAATTCTCTTGAAAGACACTCACCTTTAATAAAACCATATTCAGTTAAATCTTCTTCCTCAAAACAAGTTTGAACGGTCATATTATGATTAGAAGCACTTTGAGAAAAAGATAATCCGATTGATTTATAATCATCTTTAGTAAATTCACGGTAATTTATCTCTTTTAAATTCTTTTCAACATTTTTATAATAATCTATAAAAGAAATTATTATTTTATTTACATAACCATCTAGAAGCGTGCATACTTTATCAAAGGCTTTTTGATGATATTCTAAATTGTATTTTTTACTAATAAAAACAGGATCATATCTTATATAAACATTATCTTTACCAATAATATTTGATAGCTTTTTTATTCCTTCAATGATAGTACTTTTATCAGGAACATTTGGCTCAATATCTTTTTTATAGGGAGTTAATGTTATATGAAAGATAATCTTTTTATCAATTTCTTTTAAATAAGGAATAATTGGTAAAGGATTTTTAGTACAAAACAGAATAAGATCTACATTTTTAAAATATATCCTGCTAACATTTTTTTGATAAAAAGGATTTCGAACATCTAAAAAACCTTCCTTGTATCTATTAATAAACCAAGGAGTGTAAAAAGCTACAATATCGGTTCTACCACTAACATTTAAAATCATTTTTATCACTTCTTAAATTTATTATATAAAAAAAAGACGTAATTGTCTTTATTTTTCGTCTTTGAAATTCTCTTCTAGTATTTTTAAAATCTTCCTTTCGAGTTTAATATCTTCTTGAATTTCTTCGTGTAGTCTTTCTAGAATAAGTTCACTTTTTAAATCTACTTGATAATCGTTTTGGTTTCGAATGCTGTCCTTTTTAGCTTGTCTATTTTGACTCATCATAATTATTGGTGCTTGAAGAGCAGCTAAACAAGATAGAACTAGATTTAAAAGGATAAATGGATAAGGATCTCCACCTTCTTTAATTAAAAAGGTATTAACAAGAATCCAGAAAATTAGAAATGAAGAAAAGCCAATTATAAATGCCCATGATCCTGCTACTTCAGAAAGTTTATCAGCTAAGCGTTCTCCTCTAGTTAAGTTTTTATCTTCTTGCTTATCAACATCAATAGTAATTGGTTTATCAATTAACATTTCAATTAATTCTTCTTCATTATCAAGTGGTATTTCTTGTTTTAATAGCTTTTTTACTAATTCTTTTTTATTTACATTTGTTTGTTTTGTTTCCATATAAGCCTCCTATAATATGATTATATCATTCAATTATTGTTCTGTTAAGAAATTCATAACTAAATCTATGAGGATATTTTTCTCTTTAGGATTTGATTGCGCTATTAAAAGAGTAACTGCTACAAGTGTATTGTTATCTATTAGTTGTTTATTATTCTTATAAAGAATGTTATTAAAGTCTAAAAAGTAGATAAATAATGTTGCTGCTATTCTTTTGTTTCCATCTATAAAGGTATGATTCTTAATAATTAAATATAAAAAGTTGGCTGCTTTTTCTTCTATACTATAATATAAATCTTTGCCACTAAATGATTGATATATATTATTTATAATGGATTCTAAACCATTATTTCTTTCCATAGCAAAAAGACTACTATCACTATTAAATCTTAATTTATTAATGATTTCTAAACAATCAGCATAGGTAATTTTTTTATCTGAGATATTGCCTTTTGGTTTTGATAGTTTTTTATGGTCATAATCATCTAATAAATTTAAAGCATTAGAATAATTATTAATAACCTTTATTATTTCTTGAGCTTCTTCACCGCTTAATTTATCATCTATTCTTCCAGCAATATTTATTAATTTAATTGTTTTTTCTAAATAATCTAATCTTTTTTGGTTTACACTATAACCTTTTATTAAATACTCTTTTAATACTTTTTAGCCCATTTTCTAAAAATGATCCCATTTTTTGATTTTACTCTATATCCGACACTAATTATTACATCTAGATTGTAGTATTCAATGTCTCGTGTTTGGGTTTTATTCGAAATAGCACCATGTTTAGTGGTATGTGCAAAATTTGCACACACCTCATCTTTGTTCAACTCTTTTTCTTTAAAGATGTTACTTATGTGCCTAGTTATTACTGTTCTATCACGGCCAAATAATTTAGCCATTTGTTCTAGTGATAACCATACTGTTTCTTCTTTTAAATTTACCTCCAATCTAATTTCTTGATTTTCAAATAGTATTATTTCATTTTTCATATTATCAATCCTTTCTTTAATGAAATAAAAAAAAGGAGAATATCTCCCTTTGTTCCCAAAAGGAAATATTCTCCGCATGAATGCAATCATTTTTTCTTACCTAAAAAATGAAAACTCTAGTCGATCTAATTGTCATATTAACACATGGTAAGTAATTAATATAATGTAATTATACTTAATGTGATTATCTTATGCAAGGTTTTTCAACTTTTTTAAATACTCTTTTTGCTCAGGTGTAATTCGATAGCTTTCTAATGCTTTTTGGATCGTTTTATTATGAGTCCAAGAGTCTAGTTTTTGTTTCTCAATATATGGAATTACTGCATTATACTGTTTAGCTAAGGCTGTAGCAAAGTACCAGGCTCTCATCATATTTACATAGTATTCATTTGATTTTATATTAGCAACTAGTTTTAAGTATTCTTTTTTAAAATCATCATCTAAATAGTGATTCATTAGCATTCCTATTCCAAAACGAATAGTATATGTTTCTTTTGAACTTAGCCAGTTTTTTATTTGCTCGATTAGTTTGTCATGATGTCTTTTAAATACTTTAGGAGATAATTGATCACATGTTGCCCAGTTATCTATGTATGGTAAAAATCTATTAATATATTGGATACATTTATCATAATCTTTTATTTCAGAAATAATAAATGCATGTAGTTGATTTTCATCAAAGTATTTATGTGGTAGTGAATCTAAAAATGATGCATAGTTATCTTCCTTAACTAATTCTTTAGCATATTTTCTAAGGTCAGGAGTTCGAACTCCGATAACATTATCTGGACTAGTTGTAGGAATTAGTTTAATTTGAAAATCACGATATTTTTTATCTTGTAATTCAAATAGTTTATCTATCATTTTTGCTCCTTTTAAGAAATACTAAAGATTCAATATGTTTTGTTCTAGGAAACATATTTAAGATGTAAAATGATTCTATACTGTAATTATCTTTTATTACGTTTAAGTCTCTTGCCAGTGTTATTGGATTACAAGACATATAAATAATATTATCTGGTTTAATATATATAATATTATTTAAGGTAGTTTTATTCAATCCACTTCTTGGCGGATCAACTATTATAGTATCGATATGTTCATCTATTTCTTTTATTTTAGATGAATCTGCTAACATATATAAATTATTATGTTGTTTATTAATTTTAGCATTAAAGATTGCATCTTTGATAGCTTCTGGTATTATTTCTATTCCATATAGTTTATTCTTTTTAGTGGCTATACCAAGAGTTCCTACGCCGCAGTATAAATCTACAATATTACCAAGATTCTTGCCACCAATTATTTTAAATATTCGATCTAAAATGTCTAAATTTATTTGAAAGAAGGAATTAATGTTTACTTTAAATAGATAGCCTCCTACTCTTTCAATAAAATTATCTTCTCCATAGATTAGTTTATTATTTACAATGATACCAATTATTTTATTTTCTTTACTTAGACTATCAATATCAATTTTATAGTTATTAGGTGTTTCAATTTTTATTATTATTTCATCATTATAATTACTTCTTATAGTTATAGAACCTTTTTCTATTTTAAATAAATCTTTATTAGATATAATTTTATTGATAGATTCTTTTGCAATTAAGCATTCATTTATAGAAATTAAATCATGTGATGATGTATTATAATAACCCCAGTTATAATTATCAATTTTAAGTTCTATTTTATTACGATAGTAAAACTCTTTAGATGATATGAAAATAGGATTGATATCTAATTTAGCGTACTTTTTAATAATATCTTTTACTGATTCCTCTTTTATTATTTCTTCATTAGTAAGATCAATATGCTGAAATGTACACCCACCGCATACATCAAAATAAGGACATTTTGGAATGCACCTTAAGGAAGAAGGTTCAAGTATTTTATTGATTTTAGCGATTGAAAAGTTCTTCTTATCTTCAATGATATTTGCATCTACTAATTCTCCTTCGATAGCACCTGGGACAAAAACAACCTTATTATTGTTTCGAGATACTCCTCTTCCCTCATGGTCATATTTACTTATTCTTAATTTTATATTCATATAGTTTCTTCACTTCTTTTATACTTAGTTCGCGGTATTCACCACTTTTTAAATTATCCAATGTTAAGAAAGCATATTCAATACGGGATAATTTATCTACTAAATAACCTAATTCTTTAAATAAATTCTTAACAATATGATTTCTTCCCTCAATAATAGTTAATTCTACTAAAGCATAGTCTTTATCTAAATCATTCTTTTTTAGTTTGACTCTGGTTGGGGTACATTTTTTGCCATCAACTACTACTCCCGACTTAAGTCTCATAAGGTCTGAAGGTGTTAAAGAATGACTAAGTTTTGCTACATATGTTTTTGGGACATGATTACTTGGATGGGATAAAATATTTGTTAAATTACCATCGTTAGTTAAAATAATTAATCCAGTTGTGTCATAATCTAATCTTCCGATAGGATATATTCTTTTATCAGTATTTATAAAATCTATTACTGTTTTGCGATCATGTTCATCTTTAGCAGTTGATACTACTCCACGTGGTTTGTTAAGTAAATAATATACATAATCTTCTTTTCCTAAATGAATTCCATTAACTACGATATCATCATCACCACTTACTTTAGTTCCTAGTTCAGTGATAGTTTCTCCGTTAACAGATACTTTTCCTTGTTTAATTAATTCTTCTGCTTTACGTCTAGATGCATAGCCACTTTGAGCGATAACTTTTTGTAATCTTTCCATAAAAAACACCTCATCTAAAGGTATTTTATCATAATCCAAAGAATAAATATACTAAAATAAATGACGCAATTATACCACAAAGATCAGCAAATAGTCCGGCTGGAAGAGCATATCTGGTTTTACTTATACCAATACTGCCAAAGTATAAAGCAATTACATAAAATGTTGTATCTGAGCTTCCTTGAATGGTACTTGCTAAAAGACCCATTAGTGAATCTGGTCCAAATTTATTAAAGATTTCAATCATTATTATTAGGGTACTATTTCCGGATATGCTTCTTAAAAAACACATAGGAATAATATCACTACTTAAGTTTAACTTTTGCAAAAATTGATTAGAAAATGATAATGCATCTATTAAAAAATTGCTTTTTACGAGTATATTTACAGCAAAGATCATAGCTACTAAATTAGGAATAATCTTAAATGTTGTCATTAATCCTTTTTTAGAACCATTAATGAATTCATCATATATATTTACATTATGCTTTAAGCCATAGATAATTATAAATAATACTATTAAAGGAAGAATTATAAGGCTAACATTTGTCATTTTTTCTCCTTATAAAGTAGTCAAGTAATAAACCTGATATTGTCGAGATTGATGTTGCCAATAAGCATGTTGGAATAATCATCGTGGGATTTGCACTATTAGCGGCAAGTCTTAAAGAAATAATGGTTGTGGGAATAATGGTTACTCCACTAGTGTTTAAAACCAGGAAAGTAATCATAGCAGGGCTAGCTTTTGATTTATCATTATTTATTTCTTGAAGTTTTTCCATGGCTTTTAAGCCAAAGGGAGTTGCAGCACTGCCAAGGCCTGCCATATTTATAGCAATATTAGAAGCTATGTATCCAAGGGATTCATGATCTCTAGGAATACTAGGAAATATTTTAGATAAAATAGGAGTCATTAGATGGGCTATTTTGTTGATAAGGCCAGACTTTTCAGCAATTTCCATTAAACCCATCCAAATTATTAAAAGAGGCATAATATCAAGAATTAAATCTAATGATTTAGAACCTGATAATAATATTTCATTGTTTATTTCACCTATATTTCCCGTAATGATACTATAAGTAATACCTATAATAATAAAGATACCCCATAAAAGATTTACCATAATAATGCTAGCTTTCTTTTTAACTTTTCCCAAAATGATTCCTTAACGGGAATTTCTTTTTGGTAAATATTTTCTTTATGATAGACTTCTCCGTCTAATTTAACTTCAACATAACCTATAAGATTTGAAATATTTTTTTCATAATAGTTAATTGATAGTTCGATTTTATTTGATTCTTTATTAGATAAGTTCATCCAATAATCGTTTTCAATATAAGTGTTGGGATAAATGGTTTCTATTTTGCCTTTAAATAATATTTGATAAGGTTTTAATAGTTTAAAATATTTTTCGTATAAGTCATGGTGATCTTGAAAATCATTACCATCATTAAAGGTTACTACTGTAAGATTAATATTATTTTTTGAGGCAGTAGTTACAAGGGTTCTTCTAGCCTTTTCAGTAAAACCAGTTTTACCACCAGTACAATATTTATATGATGATAAAAGCTTATTCTTGTTATGCCAAATATAGGTTTTATAATTTGTTTTAACAGTTAAAGATTTAGTACCTACTATTTTTTTAAATATTTCATTTTTAATAGCATAACTAGATAATAATCCCATGTCATATACTGTTGAAATGTTTGCCTTATCACCATCTTCAAGGCCAGAACTATTGATAAAACTGGTAGATTTCATATTTAATGATGAAGCTAGTTCATTCATAAGAATAGCAAAGCCATCCATAGATCCGCCAATATTGTATGCAAGAGTTATCGCTGCATCGTTTCCACTTCTTAGAAGTAATCCATATAATAATTCTTCTACTGATAGTTTTTCTCCTATTTCGATGTATATGCCACTACCGTAACTTTTTAATACCTCATTTCCAATAGTAATTTGTTTATTTAAAGAAGCATTATTTATAACAACCATAGCTGTCATTATTTTAGTAGTAGATGCTATTAAAGATTTCTTATGAATATTTGATCCTTCTAATACTCTGTTATTATCAGTATCCATTACTATATAGGAGGATGCACTTATTGCATTTGTGTTTAAAGGAATAATTAGTAATAATAATAATAATATAATTTTTTTCATATTATATAATATGAAAAAAATAGGTCATTAGACCTATTTTAATCTTAAGATGTAATAAATAAAATCTAGGAATTTATCCATATTAAAGTATATAAGTAACATTGCTAGAGCTAGAAATGGTCCAAAAGGAAGCATATTTTCTTTTTTAGTTATTGTTATATATAAGGCATATGGAAATGCTAAAAAGGCTCCCAGTACAATATAAAATGTACCTAAAATTGGACCTAGGGCAAGGCCAGCTACAAAGGATAGTTTAATATCTCCTCCACCCATGGTTTCTTTTTTAAATATAAAATTTCCAAATAACATCAATCCTAACATTAACCCAAATACTAGTAAGCCGCTTAATAAACTTTGCCATACAGGTGTAATGCCATGATTAATATATCTAATTAAAAGAATTAGGATACTTCCAATTATTAATGGACTATCTAGGATAAGCATATACTTAGAATCTGATACAAATATTATTGATACTAAACTAGATAAAATTAAACCAATTATGAAATTTTCTGTTAGGCCAAATATAAGATAACTAATTAAGAATAATGTTCCTGTTAATAGTTCAATTAAGGGATACATTATTGAAATTGGTTCGTGGCAACTTTTACATTTACCATCTAGAAAAAGATATGAAAATAATGGAATATTTTCATACCAGGAAAGTTTATGATTACACTTAGGACAATGACTACCTGGCCACACAATTGATTCACCATTAGGCAGTCTTAATCCTACTACGTTGTAAAAGGAGCCAAACATTAGCCCCGTTATGAATACTAATACTTCCATAATCCCCCTATTAGCCGATTTGTGAGTATAAATTGAACATTGGGAAGATTACCGCAAGAACGATACCTCCTACTACAACAGCTAATGATATAATCATAGCTGGTTCAATAAAGGCTTTTACTCCATTAATAATTGTTTTATGCTCAGTTTGATAATAGTCGGCAACTTTTGACATCATCTGAGCAAGTTCTCCGGTTGATTCACCAGTAACTATCATATAATATGCTACATCAGGAACTGCCCAGTGATCTTTAAAGGCAGTGGAAATTTTATCTCCTTTAGCAATATAATAAACAGTTTTGTACATAATATCTTTATATATTTCATTAGCAGTTACTTCTGATAGCAATGACATACTCTCAGTTATGAATACGTTGTTTTGTAAAAGTGATGAGAATGTTTTAGTAAAGATATTCATTTCACGATATATGATAATCTTTCCAAATAAAGGAATTTTCATAGCAAAAGTTTGCATGAATACTCTAGCAGCCTTAACTTTTTTATAAAGAACTACTAGAATTATTACTATTAATATAACTACTATTACTATTTTAAAAATATTTTCAGTTAAGAAGTGACTGATATTAATAACAGCAAGAGTAAATCCATTTAATTGGGCACCAGTAGATGCATAAATATCTTGGAACTGAGGTACAATGTACATCATGATAAAAGTAACTACGGCAATTGAGAATACAGAAATAATAGCTGGGTAACTCATGGCACTTATCATAGCTTTACGAGTATTTTCAATATCTGTATAATAATCAGCCATATCATCTAGAGTTTCTTCTAATTTACCAGTTGCTTCGGCTGTTTTAATCATACTAACAAGCAAGGCTGGGAAAGCTTTACCTTGTTTATTTAAGGCTGCAGAAAAGGCTTCACCCATTGTTAAGTAATATATAATTGAATCGAATAGACGTTTTTTATTTTTATTCTTACTCATTTGTTTACTTAAGATTTGCATTGATTGAGTAAGTGGAATACCTGCTTTAATATAAGTTGATAACTGAGTTAACCAAAATATTAAATCTTTATTTTTAAATCTATATGCAGTGTTTCTATTAGGATCATAAAATACATTTAACCATTTTGATGTTTCTATACTTAATACTTTATAGCCTTCATTTTGAAGATAGATTAGAACTTCTAATTTAGAATACGCAATAAAGATATTGGAATATTTTTTACCATTAGTATCTCTTACAACATACCTAAAAATTAAAGGGGTTTCACTTCTTAAATTATTTTTTTGAATTTCTTTAATTAAATCTTTAGCTTGTTGTTCTTCTTTTTCTTTTTGACGTTTTACGAAGTAAAATTCATCAAATTTCTTCTTCAAGTATTCCTCAAGAGTAAGTTTTTTCTTTTCTTTCTTTTCTTCTTCTTTTTCTGCTTCTTCTCCTTCTGGAATATACTCTTCTATTTTAATAGTATCTTTCTTATCATTTTTATTTCGATTTTTAAATAAAATATCAATAGTTTTACTTACAGGATATATTATAGGAAATAAAATAACATATAAAACATAATAACAACCTAAAGATTCATATGTTAGTAGAGTACCTAAAGGTTTGCAACAAAAAGCGATTCCTTGAAAGAACCAGTTTACACATTTTAGGAAAAAATCTACAACGTAAAAAATACCTAAAAATGGCAAGCTTAATATATATTTAAAAGATGATGTATCTTTAGGTCCCTTACTCATATTTCCAATCCTTCTATTCTAGTATTTATTATAACATACTTTAAATTAATATAAAACATTTTTTGAAGACATGCATATAATAATTTAGAGGTATCTATGAAAAATACTGATATATTAATAAAGTTTTTATCCGGAATTAATAGAAGTTTAGGTATTGCTAATAAATTAATACCAGTTTTAAGTGATAGTAAACCTTTATTAGATAATGCTAAAAATATTTATAAAATTATTAATAATAAACAGAATCCAAACATAAAACAAGAAAAGAAAAAAACTATTATTAAAAATAATAATAGTCCTAAGTTTTTTATTTGAATTTATCAATTAAATCCATAAATTCTTTTTTTCGTGATTCTAAAATTTCTTCGGTTCCCCCTTCAAACCTTAAGGTAATTGATGGGCCAGTATTACTTGCTCTAACTAGAGCAAAACCATCTGGATAGTTTACTCTTACTCCATCGGCAAAATTGCAGTCATAATTTTTTTCTTTTGCGTATGCTTTTATTTTATCAACTATTTGAAATTTAATATCATCTGGAATATTTAATCTAATTTCTGGTGTGTTAGGGTATTTTTTCATATTTTTTGTTAATTCTGATGCCTTGAGATTAGTATTTGCTAGTATTTCAGCAAATCTTAAACCAGCATAATAACCATCATCATAACCATAGTAGTCATCCTTAAAGAAAACATGTCCAGAGTATTCTCCACCTATTAATGCTGGAGTATCAAACATAACGCTTTCTATATAAGCTGAACCATTTTTAACCATAATAGGATTTCCACCTATTTTAGCTACTTCATTTGGAATGGCACTTGAACATTTAACATCTATGATAACATTTTTATTATCATTATTGGGGATAATATAATTAGCATAAACTGCTATTAAGTAGTCGGTAGTTATAGTATTTCCTTCTTCATCTACAATGCCTACTCTATCACAATCCCCGTCAAAAGCTATTCCAACATCAGCTTTTCTTAATTTAACAAGATCCTTAAGCCATTTTAAGTTTTCATCAACATTTGGATCAGGATTATGAATAGGAAAACTTCCATCACTTTCGGAATTTATGTAGTTAATATTAGGAAATACTTTAGAAAAGATATCTTTGACGATAATACTTGCCGTTCCATTTCCACAATCAATTACAACCTTTTTATTATTAGTTTTAAACTTACTAGTAAGCATATCAATGTAACGAGGCTTAATATCAATGTTAGAAAGTGTTCCAACACCAGATGTTTCTTTTCCTTCTTTAACCATTGAATATAATTTTTGAAGTTCATCTTGTCTTAGATGAAGATAGTTTTCGCCAAATATTTTTAAACCATTGTCAGATGCTTTATTATGAGATGCAGTTACCATGATTCCGTATGGTATTTCGTTTACGATAGATGCGTAGTTAAGCATGGGAGTTGTTACTAGCCCAATATCAACTACATCTATACCAGAGGATAATAAACTATTAATAAGTGCTTCATTTAATTCATTACTACTTAAACGATTATCATGTCCAACTATACATTTTGAAACGTTGATTTCTTTTAAATAGCAAGCAAAAGCCTTACCAATTCTTGTGACAGCTTCAGCGTTTATTTCAGTGGGATATTCTCCTCTAATATCGTTTTCTCTTAATATGTTAAAATTCATTTTATCACCTTTTTATTCTTTTGTATTTTATTCTTCAATAAATAAATCTTTAGTTTCTTCCATACTTTTTGGAATTGCAATATCCATATATTTAAGTAAAGTTGGTGCTACCATTGTTAAATCCCCTTGTTCTTTTAATTTAACATTTTCATCAGTAATTATAAATGGAACTTCAGCTAAACTATGGGTTGTTATTACTTCACCATCTGGAGTTAACATTTCATCACAGTTACCATGATCAGCAAGAATAAATACTTTATAGAAGTTATCTTCAGCAGTTGTTACTACATCTTCTAGTAATTTATCTAAACCTTTTAAACCTTCGATTGTTGCTTCTAAATTACCAGTATGGCCTAGCATATCAGGATTGGCATAGTTTACTAAAATGAAATCATAATCATGTTCTAGGGCTTCTTTAACATTTCTAGTTACTTCCCTGGCACTCATTAGTGGAGTCATATCATATGTTGCTACTTTGGGACTTGGTACTAGGAAGTTATCTTGACCTTCAAATTGTTTTGATAATTCTGAGTTAAAAAAGTATGTTACGTGAGAATACTTTTCAGTTTCGGCAATTCTAGCTTGGGTTAGCTTTAAGTCAGAAAAATATTTTCCAATTGGATATAAATCACCATGATTGAATTCAAAAAATGATTTTACATTAGGAACATCTTCTTGTTTAAACATCGTGTATACTTTGAAGTTTTCCGGCCTTTGAACTCTAAAATCATAGAATTTTGGATGAGATAAAGCATTTAATATTTGTCTTGCTCGATCTGGTCTAAAATTTAACCATAGTAAGCAATCGTTATCTTTTATAGTTCCCTCAGGGTTTAATAACATTGGAGGTAAAAATTCATCAGTAATATCTTTTTGATAGCATTTGTTTATGGCATTTTCATAATCCCTTACGTGAATTCCTTCTCCATTTACAATTGTGTTATAGTAATTTTGAGTTCTTTCCCATTTGTTGTCACGGTCCATAGCATAGTATCTACCTGAAATAGATCCTATATAACCAATATTAGCCTCATTTAAAGTTTTTTCTAATTGTTTTAAGTATTTTATACTTGAACGTCTAAATGTGTCTCTACCGTCAGTTATAGCATGAAATACTACTCTCTTTACATTTTGTTCTTTTAAAAGATTTATGATCTTAAGCATATAATCTATATGACTATGAACTCCTCCATCGGATACTAATCCCATTAAGTGAAGAGTGCTGTCATACATATTTATATGATTTATCATATCTTGAAAATCTTGATTGTCTAATATAGTTTTATTTTCAACAGCTTCATTGATAATTGTAATTTTTTGTTTTACTTTATGACCAAGCCCGATTACTTGATGACATACTTCACTATTACCAAATTGTCCATCCGGAAGTCCTACATAATGTTCAGATGCTTTTAATAATGAATGAGGATATTTTTCATATAAACTTTTAAAAAACTCCATGTTAGCTAGTTTTACAGCATTACCTTTTTCTTCTTCTCTAATTCCAAATCCATCTAAGATTATCATTAATATTTTTTTCATGAATAACATGCCTCCATTACTTCTTGCCCATCTCTTACGTCAACACATTTGCAGTGGTTGTCTTCAAATACTGGTTTTTCTTCTTCATAATTAGCCTCTAATAAGTATTTATTTGGGTTATATACAACTTTAATATATCCTTCTAAATCAGCATTTGTTACAGGATTTACAATATTTCCATTAGCAGTTTGGAATATTTCTTTTTCTTTAATAAAATTAATTGAAAAATAAATACAACAAGATGTTTCATCACTACACTTGTTTACTGCTGGTTTAATATCATCAATATAATATTTGTTAGCATGATCTAGCATAGACTTTGATAATATTGATTTAATATTTTCTAAATTGCTATTTTTTATATCATTTGATGTATTTATGTATGATGGAAACATAATTATTATTAATATAGCAATTATAACAACAACAGCTAGTAATTCAGTTAATGTAAATCCCTTTTTCATTTTCTTCACCATTATTATTTTAACATATTTATCATTAAAAAAATAGATGTATAAAAAAATCTGAGTATTTAACTCAGATTTATTCAGGCATTATTCTTACCTTTATGGTTGATACTTTTGGTATTACTGTTACTCTTATATCAGAAGTTGATGCTTTAACTTCTACATCATGAGTTCCTGTTGTATACCCACTTAAATCAACTGTTGCTATAATATCTTTTGCTTCTAGTTTTTCTAGAGCAGATGCTGCACCTTTAACTATTACCGTAATATTTTGGTCTTCAAGGGATGCGGCTGCTGCTTTTAATTTATCTCCAAGGTTAATTGGTTTAACAGATATACCAGATATTTCTCTACTTGTTTCACTTTCTAGTTTAACATCAACAGTAATATTATTTTCAGTCATATATTTTACTCCACTTGGTTTAGTTAGAGTAACATTATAAACTTTGTTTGAACTTAAGCCATCAACATTTATTTTAGCTTCAATATAATTTAATGCTTTAATTGATTCTTCATCACCATATACAGTTACTTTTTGAACAGAACTATTAACACTACTTAGGGCAAATCCTGGAGTTAGAGTTCCTTCAGTAACAATTCTTATTGGTAGTTCAGCATTATATGAATCTACTGTAATAGAAGCACTAATTTTAGCAGGAACTATTTCAATATTGTCTAGAATACTACCATCATTAGCATACGCTACTAACATAATAGAATCAATTGTTGAAGTTCCCTTTTCAGTTAAATTAGCTGCTTTTAAATCAATTAATGCTTTTACTTTAGCTATCTTTTCAAGATTTTCAGCAGAGCCTTTAATGATAACTTCGTTTCGATCTAAGGTAATATTTTTAATACTTAATTTGTTATCTAGTTTATCTTCGTTTAGTAAATCATATGTTAAAGCCTTTGCGCCACTAATCTTTTCGCTTATTTTAATACTTAGTGTACTTGGGTCTAGTTTATAATTAACAGTTTCAATATTATGGTTATATTTTAATTTAACTTTATATGTACCCGTATTATATCCACTTAAATCTAAAACTACTTCGTGTTCACCAAGTTGTTTGGCTAAATATAAATCACTCTTGCGGCCTATTAATGTTATATCTACAGTCTTAGGTACACCTTCAACAACAAATGCTTCTTCGTTGTAGATTACTCTAACAGGTTGATCCGTTAATACTTCAGCTTCATCATTTAGTAAAGATAAACTCTTAGTATCTACAAGTAAAAATACTGCTATAGCACAAAATAGTGAAACATATATAAGTACATTTGGTCTATTTAAGACTTTCTCTATTCTTCCACTGTTATTTCTTATAAGTTCATTTATACGGTATATTAGTCTACTTATTGGTACAATAATATATTTGTCTATTAAGTGATAGATTCCGATAAAAATACCTGCAATAAACTTTAATATTTTACTCATCTAAATCACCTTCTTCTGAGTCAGCATCATAGAATACTTCCATCTTTGGTTTTAATTCATCTAAAAGCATTAGTTTGAATTCTTCTAATGTTAGATTATAATTAATTTGACCATCTACAGCGATAGAAATTCTTCCTGTTTCTTCTGATACTATTAATGCTATTGCATCGCTTTCTTCAGCAACACCTAAAGCTGCACGATGTCTAGTTCCAAGTTTTTTGCTTACATTTGGATTCATACTTGTTTTAAATACAGCTCCAGCGCATGTTAGCCTATCTCCTTGAATAATAACACCACCATCATGTAATGGGTTATTTGGGAAGAAGATTGCTTCTAGTAATGGTGCTGTTATATCAGAATAAATCTTTGTAGCAGGTTCAATATACTCTTGAAGAGATACATTTTTTTCAATAACTATTAAAGCACCAATACGATTTCTTTTTAAGTATTCTACAGCAGTTGTAATTTCGAAAACAACTTTCTCTCTTTCATCAACGGTTAGAACTTTATGACGTCCTAGTAATTGACTACGTCCAATACTTTCTAATATCGCTCTTATTTCAGGTTGGAAAATTATAATTAATGCAAGTGGTCCCCATGAAATAATATATTCAAGTAACATACCTATTGTATTTAAATTTAATAAACTACTAAATATCTTAATAACAATAATAATTGCTACGCCCTTGAATATTAAAACTAATTTTACATTATTTTTTAAATTTTTTAGGATAAAGTAAAACATTACCCATACAACAGAGATATCAATTATTTTACTTATAATATCTCCTAATGAACTAAATGTCATTATTATCACTCCTTACGGTATTAGTATTATATCAAATTATTAATCAAAATTCTATAGTAAGACAAAGAAAAAGGTAACTATTAATTACCCATGTTCATATTTGTACCATCTGATGGTGCTTCATCCATTACTGGTGCACTAGTTACATCTTCTGTTATATTTGGTTCTGTTTTAATCATGTTAACATCTACTTCATCATTTGGTTTTGTAAGTAAATCACTTTCTTTATTCTTTTTATTTTTAGTAGAATCTACTGCATATCCAATTAAAGCAAATATTAAGAAAGCAGCAACTATAACGATTAAAGTATAATTTTTAGTAATAAACTCAGTCATTTTTCCTCCTTATTCCTATTATATTATTTTATTCAATAGTTAATGATTGACCTGATGGTTGTATTTGAATAAATGTATTACCATCATTAACTACTATTTCTTCGCCGCTTCTATATTTATAGATAGTTTGGCTACTACGAGATTTCTTTTCCCATGTAATTGGTACAGCATATCCATTAGAAATATAATAACCTTCCCCACTACCTATGTTAGATATGTCTTGTCGGCCTTTGTTATCTCCTAAACTTGTATTTTTTATTTTATAAGTAATAATATTTTTAAAAGTATATTGTTTACTTGTGACATAGTCTTTATGTTCCTTACCATTTACAAATCTTTTATATACTTTGTTTTCAGAATCATATTCATAAGATGTTTTCTCATAGCCAGAATATTTAATTACAATGTTGTTTGCTTCTTTGGCGCCTTCCATTTTTCCTAAATCAATTTCATCTATTGAATAATTTAATAATAAATCATTTTTTCTTTCAGTTCTTTTTGAACCTATTCCTTTTTTTATTTTTTCAATACTAGTAAATAATGTATGTTCAACAGCTAATTTCTTACCGGTTGTAGGACTGGTTAATCCTTTGTCTCTCCATCCAGTTTTGGAATTATCAGCTACTATACGATCAATTCCTAGGGTTCTAAAGTCTGATAATGCTTGTGGACTTTGTCCATGATGAACATATATTGCATCATTTTCTAAAGCATAGTCTAAGAAATAGTGTCTTGAACTTCTAACTGACCCAATTCTTTCTGTTGTTTGATCTAAGAATAAAGCCATATATCTAGTTAGTCCGCCCTCTACAATTATTTCATATATTATGTAGGCATCTTGCAATCCACTTTGAACAGGTCTTGCAACATCAGCGTTGTTAATCATGACAGCGATTGGTCTTGATTTTGTTTCAGGATCAACTATTTTTAATCTTGGTGCGGTTGTAGTTGTGGTGGTTGTAGTCGTAGTTGTAGGTTTTTCTTCTGGTACATCCCCAGATAATTTGTCCTTTAAAACAAAGAAGTATAGCGAGCCACCTATCAAAGCTGCTATTAATACAATTAGTATAATTAATAATGTTTTTTTATTTTTCATATCTTTATCTCCTATTATTAATCATATCATATTATTTATTATTTTTGAATTATAAAATATAATAATTGTAATAAAATAAAGATTTTGATATACTTAATGTGAGGTGAATAAGATGGGAATTATTCAAGAATTTTTTGCAAAAATAGGCGATGCTATTGATGCTTTTTTAGGTAAGTTTACAGATAGTGTTGTAATAAAAAGTATGATAAAGGTTGGTGCCGTTTTTCTTCTAATTATAGTTATTATAATAATGTTTGCTAGTTGTGGAAGGAAGAAAACTTATAAGCCCGAGGAGTTTTTAACAAGAATGGTAGCAATGACTAAGGCTAAAAGAAAATATAAAGCTGAAGATAAAAATAATGAACTTCCTAAAAATGATAAAGATGTAGTTGTAGTTCCTTTAGAATCATTTGTTGAAGATAAAACAATTAAAGATCTTGATACAGTAATAGATTCTAGTTCAACATGTACAGGTGAAATTAAAATAATTAATAATAATGGATATTATTTGTTTATTCCTAAACTTGATTGTGGAGATGTTTATAAAACTACTACTTTATATGATACTTTAGTAAAAGATGAAAATATTGTTACTGAGGGTAATGGCTTATATAGTATGGGAGATGATTATGTATTTAGAGGAGATAGTGTAAATAACTTCTTAAAAATTGGAGATACTTTATACAGAATCATAAGAGTTAATGGTGATGGCACTATTAGAGCAATAGATACTACAAAAAGAACTACTACTGTTTGGGATAATAGATATAATATTGAGAAAAAATCTAATAATGGTATAAATAATTATTATGCAAATGGTATAAATAGTCGAGTTAAAGATTATATAGAAAATTTATATGATAATGTTTTTACAGAAGATGTTAAACCATATTTTACTACTCATGAAATATGCATTGGAAAAAGAAGTGTTAATGATGATATTTTTGATACATCAATAGAATGTTCTGAAAAGATAGATAATTATCCTTTATCACTAGTTTATCCTTATGAATACTATTTAGTTTCTTTAGATCAAAATTGTACAGGTTATCGAAATGTTTCTTGTGTTAATTACAATTATTTTAATACATTAGGTTCTATATGGACTATTACTGCAGATAAAGATACAACATATTATGTATATAGAATTGATAGTAGCGGGGCTGATTTAGTAAAAGGTTCTTTAAGAACTCAAGCTAAAGTTGTGGTTCATTTAAACGGTGAATTAATAGTTGAAAAAGGTATAGGTTCTGAAGAAGACCCTTACATTATTAAAACTTTTACTAGTACTAAAAAAAGATGACATTAGTCATCTTTTTTAATAATCAAATTCCCAAATTACACGGTATACAATTCCGTAAGCACATTCATTATTAATTGGATTAGTACATTTTTTATTTGAATTACCGCTCCATTTAATAGCTTTTTCTTGATAACCATTACTATATTTAGATATTTCAATATTATCAATAATACCAAAGTTATTAATATTATATGAATTTAGAATAGCTTCTTCATAAGCATATACACTTGCTCTATTTAATAAATAATCTGTAATATCTTTTTCAGTGCTAAAATTTCTAATATAAGTAATAGATTTGATTCTTTGATTCTTTCTATTTTGAATTTCTTCAGGAATATTTAAGGTTGCTTTTGTATTTAATTTACTACTATTAATATCAGCAGTTATTACGCCATATAGTGTTTGGTTATAAGTACCGGTTTTAACAAATTCTTCTTCAATTAGAACGCCAATATGATCATTGTAGAACCATTTAGCAATTAAAACAATATTACTATTTACTGGTGTATTGAAATTATATGGCTTATCATTTAAGTACCATCCAGCAAATGAATATCCTTCTTTAGTTGGATTTGCAGGTAATGTCGCAGTACGTCCTGCAATAACATTTTGAGTTGCAACTTTTGTTCCACCATTTTCATTAAAGATTACAGCATATTTTTTAACTCTAGTTGTAGTTGTTGTTGTTTTTTTAGTTGTTTTCTTAGTTTCTGAAGAACTTGATGATCCACCATTATTACTCTTCTTAGTAGTTGTTGTTTTCTTTTTAGTAGTGGTTGTAGTTGTTGTAGTTGTTGGTTTTACTGAACAATCGTCAAAACATCCTAGATAAATATATGTTGTTTCTTTTTCCTCTCCACATTCTAAATGAACTTCTAACTCATAACCGATATTTTTCTTATATGATTTGATGTAACTTGCATCCTCATTACATACTTTCTTATCGGCACCTTTTAATGTTTTAACCTTTTTGCTGTTAATTAATTGTCTTAACGTAATTTTACTTTCTTCTCCTGCAGCAGGTAAATTATCTTTTGTATAATAATTATTTCCTACTTCTTTAATCTTACTAAAGTTATCATTAAATGCTTTAGTGTGACCATTAGCTTCTTTTTTATTACCAAATGGTAATAGCATTAATATTAAGAAAATTAATAATAAAGCAATTAATAGTTTTAATAAGAATCCTTTCCAATCAAATCTTACTCTTTTTTCCTCGTACATATTTTTTCCCCCTTAAAATACGTTGTAAGTTATATTAGCATTTTTTTGCTTAAAATGCAAGAAAAAAAGGATATTATATCCTTTACCTACTTTCATATTCTTTTAAGGCACTTAGACGATTTAGATAATCACTATTTTTTATATCATCTACAGATTTATCGATGGTCTCTTCTTCAGTTTTGCCATTACTATTAATAGAAGATCCTTCATCTTTAATTTTAATTAATTTTACTAGTTTGATTATGTCATATATAATAACACCTAATGCTGGTAAAACTACAACAATTAACCAACCAATTTTTGTTGCTAAGAAGAATTGTAATCTTCCTAGTTGTGGAAATCTCATTTGAACTTTACCAATTATATTGCTAAATTTAGCAGTATCACTATCTGGTGTTGGGTTATAATCTCCTTTAGTAACATATTCATATTTACCATTAACTTGTTTAATATCAACTACACGGTGAGTTACGATTAAATCTTTAGATATGTTACTAGTTGATCTAAAGGTTATTACATCCCCTACTTTGATTTGTTCAGGGCTATCAACTCTAAAATCAAGTATGACATCATAGACTTTGATATTTGGTTCCATACTACCTGATACTATAGTATATAATCTTATTTTAGGCTCATATCCAGGGTTTTTTGCTACCATTCTGGCAGATATCAAATAATATGCTAAAAATAAGCCTACAATTACTAAAAGAACTAATAAGGCTGATGATATGATTTTACCAACATAATCAAAGGCTTTTTTAAGTTGTTCATTTTTCATTTGATACCCTCTATTCTATATATAATTATAAAGCATTAAAAATAAAAATACAACAAAAAAAGACCATAAGGTCTTTTAGTTTGTCAACTATGGTTGAAATGGATGTTCATTATTAGTTCCAGTTGTTGCATTACTAATTTGAGTTGAAGATCCACCTGTACTTACATCAATATATCCACTAAATGTTTTATCAGTATCATAATCTTGGTTATTATTATCTTCCATGAAATAGATTTCTAATGTATATTGATGTGCAGCAGTATTTCCATTTACAAATACACCTGTTCCTAACTCTAAACCATTCTTTTGAGTTGGTGTACCATCATTAGCATAAACAGTAATTTGACCTACTTTATCAGTAGTTTCTTGTAATGCATCAGATTCAGCAGCAAGTGTAGGTGTAGTTTCTGGTAAATCAGTTGCTCCGATTGGTGTAAATCCAGTACTACTTGGAATTGAACCAGTTACAGAGGCAGCTTGATTAATTAATTTGTAACTAATAGATGTTCCAGTTACAGTATTTTTTAATTGGAAAGTATTAGTTGTTACAACTAAGTTTAATGTATAAGGCATGTTCATAGCAGGGCTTGCAACGTTTCCTGTTCCAGTAGTATTAGTTGTAGGTGTTAATTTAAAATTCTTAGTTATTAAAGCAGTTGTAGAAGGTTCGATATTTTGATCTGCAGTAACAACTGAATTTGTATTATCTTCATAAGTAATTTCTAATCTTGCAGCAGTAACTACAATTGTTGAAGCAGTTTCAGTTCCTTGAGTATTCGCAGTGAAGTATGCAAATGTTGCTCCAATAACAGCTACTAATAATGTTGCTACAGCAATTACTGTTAGAAGTAATGTGTTTTGTTTATTATTATTATTTTCCATTATTTTCCTCCTTATCTATTTTTAATATTAACTATGTACTTCAGAATATCCAACGCTTGCTGTTAATGCTTTACCTTGAGCATCATTTTGATTACCAGTGCCATTTAAGAACCAAATGGTTAATAAATATACATGTGCAGCTTGAGTATCGCCAGTTGTTGGAGCAAATACTCCGTTTCCTAGTGTAATTGAACTAGCAGTACCATTAGTGTTATCAAATGCTCCGGTCTTAGTAGCAACTGGTGTTCCATTGTTTGTAGACTTAATTAGTTCTGCACCACAATTAGTTGCGTTTTTAGAACCGTCTGATAAACAAACACCTGTAGCAGCGTCATATGGAATTGGTTTAAACTCATATGTTAAATAACCGTTTGTAAAAGTATTTGCAAAGTTTATACTTAATTGATATGTATAATCATGAGTTGTTGTTGAGTTTTTATAAGTTATTTTAATAGCTTTTTGAACCCATGCAGCTTCCCTAGGGTAAATGTTTTCAACTCTAATTTCTTCTCCACCTTGGTAAGTTGATGAACCACCAGATGCTGATACAATTGTTAGTGTTGAATTACCATCATTATATGTTACTTGTGCACTAAAGTATGCAAATGTAGCACCTACGATAGCTACTAATAATGTTGCAATACCAATAACGGTTAGCAATACGGCATTTTTATTGTTCCCTTTCTCCATTTTATATCCTCCTTTACTATAAATTAATCATATCATTTAATAACTAATAAATCAATAAGTATATTTTATTTTTTTGACAAATTTGATTTTTTTATGTAAAAGAAAAATCTACTGCCATTATCTACTTTACTTGTAACTCCATATTCAAAATTGTGCCCTTTTAAAATAGTTTGTACGATGTAAAGTCCTAGACCTGTACCAGTCTTGTATCTTTTATGATTTTTTTCATCTTTATAGTACTTATTCCAAATTAAGTTTATTTGCTCCTCAGTTAATCCCTTGCCAGTATCGATTACTTCAACTAGATATGAATCTTTTTCATCTTTTACATTTACTTTAACTTGCAAGTCATTGCCAGTATAATTAATAGCGTTATTAACTAAGTTATAGATAACTTGATTTATTTGCTTTTTATCAGCATAGACCATAGCTTCTTTTGGAGCATTAATAATGAAATTATAGTTTTCTACTTCTTTTATAATTTGATATTTTTGGATAATTTCTTGTATCTCTTTGACTAAGTCGTAATCTTCAAAGTTAAATACTTGTATATTGTTTTGCAGTTTAGATAAGTCAAGAATATCGTTTACTAAGGAATTTAATCTGTCCGTTTCAGATATTATTATATTTAAGTTTTCTTCACGTTTCTTTTTATTATTTCCATTTAAGTCTTTGGCCATTTCAGCGTATGCTTTTATCATGGTTAGTGGAGTTTTTAAATCGTGAGATACATTGGCCATTAAATCTCTTCTTAATTTGTCAGTATTTTCAATTTCGGTTCTGGCGTAGTTTAAAACATTTCGAAGTTCATTTAATTCCTTAATCCCGTAATCATTTTGGTCTTGAGCAAAATTACCACCAGCCATGCTTCTGGCACTATCAGTTATTTTTAAAATTGGTTTATTTAAAAGTCTACTTACATAGTATGATACGATAAATGCTACTAATATTAAAATGATAGAAAAATAAAATATATATGATCTAAGTATATCTGCTCTTAAGGAGTTTCTTATATTTTGAGCTCCTATTAATACAACAGTATCTTTATCTACTCTAATTGATTGCACAATATTATTTTCTAATTTAGCGAGTTCATCTTTTGATGAATTAATTAAACTTCTTTTAATGCTTATTACTTCTTTACTGTTTAGTATACATTTTTTACTTTTTTCATTAAATGAATAAATTTGATTTGATGTATGAAGTTCTATACAGTAGTTGTGTTCATATGCAATATTTTCTATAGTTGTTAGTAAGTCTTGGTCAGCATTTTTTATTTGTTCCTTTGCCTCATTAATAATTTTCATTTGGTGAATTGGGGCAAGTATTTGAATTACAACATATTCAAATGACCACAAAAAAAGGAGAATACCAATTGAAAAAACACTGAAATAAAAGAACGTTTTATAACCTAGACTCATTTTATTCTTTGTATTCAAATTTGTAACCTACCTTTCTAATAGTTTTGATATTATCTCTAAATTTGCCAAGTTTACTTCTTAATAATTTAATATGAGCATCTATAGTGCGGTCATCTGCTTCATAATCGTATCCCCATAAATTAAAGATGATACTTTCACGAGATAAAACTATATTTATATTTGATAAAAACAAATATAATAATTCAAATTGGGTGTGAGTAAGTTCTATTTCTTCTCCATCTATTGTTACTTCTCTAGTACTATTATTTATCTTTAAACCATCTAATTCTATACAATCATCTTTTTTATTTCTCTTTGTTACAGCTTTAATTCGAGCCATAAGTTCTTTAGGAGAAAATGGTTTAGTTACATAATCATCGATACCAACTTCAAAACCATTCAATTTATCTATTTCTTCGGTTCTTGCTGTTAACATAATTATAGGAATATTCTTTATTTCTTTAATTTGTTTAGATGCTTCATAGCCATCCATATTTGGCATCATGATATCCATAATTATTAAATCATAATTGTTATTTTCTACTTTTTCGATTGCTTCATAACCATCTGATGCTTCATCTACTAAATATCCTTCTGCCTTTGAGTATTCTTTAATAACATTTCTAATTAATACTTCGTCATCAACTAAGAGAATTTTCATAATTCATCACCTACTTAAGTATATTATATCAGTTTTGTGAAATAAAAATGAAAAAAAGAGATATTAATCTCTTATTTAACATTTGTATAGATTGCGGTTACGTCGTCTATTTCATCAAGCATATTGTATAGTTTATCATATACTTCTTTATCTTCGCCTTCTAGTGTTATGTATTCTTTTGGAAACATTCCAGTTTCATCATATATATAATCAACGTTGGGAATTATTTTTTCAATTACATCTTTTACATGATGAATATCACTTGGGTTACAACTGATAGTTATAACTCCATCTTCATTTTCAAAATCTATTATTTCGATTCCTTCATTAAGAAGGGATTCAAATAATTCTTCTTCTTTATCACTATTAAAAGATACTATTGATAAATAATCATAATTATATGATACTGAATTTGTTACTCCTAGGCTCTTATTTACTTTATTAAATGCGGCTCTTACAAAACCTACTGTACGATTAACATTATCTGTAAGAGTTTTAATAATGAATGTTGAAGCCCCAGGGCCAAATCCTTCATATATTACTTCTGAGTAATCTTCACCACCAGCACCTTTAGCTTTTTCAATAGCACGATTGATTATATCACTAGGCACTTGTTCTCTTTTGGCTTTTTCTACTACTCTTTTTAAGTTAATATTTGTTTCAATTTCTGGGGTTCCTTTTTTAGCTGCTAAATATATCTCTTTTGCGTAAGTACTATATAATTTAGCTTTGGCAGCTCCAGTTTTTTGAATACTTGCTTTTCTTACTTCATATGCTCTACCCATATGTTACACCTTCTTTGCACTTGTATTATATTAATTTTTAAATAATTTTGCAATTATTTATAAACCTTTTTATTGCCTTGTCTTGAATATTATACTTTCTTCTTAGCATTAAAATAGATAATTTAATGTTATAAATATTAAAGACATCAATATTATTTTTATCAAATTCATGTTCTATGATTTTGATAATTAAATCTTTATTCGTTTTAACATGGAATTTATTCATCAGTTTTTTTAATTCTCTAGGATTTATATTACGAACTATACGATTATAATATCCATCACTTTTAGATTTGAAATAATAGTCTATTCCATCTAAGTTTTTAATAACTTTTAAAGCATCATAATAACCGAGTTTCATATTGCGTTCATTTGTTTCTCGATTAAAGATAATTGTTTGGCCAAGTGACCTTTTAGGTTTAATCTCTATTACTTTGGTTTCTTTTTTTAATTTGTTATGAACAAAACCTATGCCCTTTATTCTAATTGAATAAATAGTATCACAGCCTTGATTTTCTAATAAATCTAAAGGAACATTGTTATAGAATCCACCATCTAAGTAATGACTATTATCTATTATCGGTTTTGATTTAAATATAGGAAGATAACAAGATGCTAGAATATATTCTGCAACTTTTCCTTCAGGAATATCATCGATTGTAATCTCAATTGGTTGTGGTTTTCCATCTAGTTTAACAGTTATTAAACCAAATTTAGTTTTACTCTTTCTAAGTTTTTCTTCATCTATTGAATTCTTGATAATATTAAAATACTCGGTGGTATCAATCCCCTTATTTTTTATTATTTCTTTTATTTCATTAAATGATGGCTTAATATCCTCTTTTGTAAACTCTTTATGTTTAATTTTATCAATTAATTTGCTATTTATACCGAAGATATCAGTTGTGGTATTTAGCCATAATTCAACGACTTTATTAATATCGCCTTGAGCCATAAGGGCTGCATTTACAGATCCGATAGATGTTCCTGCTATAAAGTCTGGTTTAATACCATTTTTTACTAACGCGATATAAGCGCCCGCTTGGTAAGAACCCTTAGCACCGCCACCTTCTAAAGCAAACCCTATCATATTAGAACCCCTATTAACATAAGAATTATTCCAGTAATAATTCCATATATAGAGTATTTATTAAACTTTTCTTTTAGTTCTACTAATAATTCATTAAAGACAATATATAAAATCATACCAACTGTTAAGCTTAATAAGATACCTAATAATTGATCTGTTAATAAATCTTTAAATAAGTGTAATGCTAATCCACCTACAAAGGTACTAAGGGTTAAGATGATTAGAAAAGTCCATGTCTTTTTACGATTCTTTTCTCCTTCAAACATTGCTGTGATTTCGATTCCAAATGGAATATTGTGAAGTCCAACTCCTAAGGCATATATTAATCCAGTTTTTAAATCATTACTAGCAACGCCATATATGCTCATTCCTTCTACAATATTATGAATAATAAGAGCTACGCTTGTCATAGTACCTATATGTTTTAAATGTTCTTCATGATGATGATGTTTTTCTTCTTCAAAGTGATTATGATGAGGGACTATTTTTTCTATTAGGAAAAGGATACCACAGCCTATTAAACTTCCACTTATAATCCATATATATTTATTATTTTCAAATAATTCTAGTGTTTCTGGAATAATGTCTATAGCAAGAAGTATTAATAATACAACAAAAGCCATTCCTACACTAAAATTAATTAGATTCTTATTATTATGATTTTTAAAGGCGATTATTGCTCCTAATAAAAAGAATAAGCCAACTACTAGATTTATAAGATTATTTAACATTTAAATCACCATACAATATTATACTTTATCTTTTTCCTTTTGCAAATAAAAAAGGCTTTATAATAGCCTTAACTTTGTAAAAATTCACCTGTAGCTTTAACTTTTGCTCTAAAACTTTGATTTAAAAGACTTGTTTGGTCTTCACCACTTTCGTGAACCCAAATAATTAATTTATAACTTTCTTCACTACTTGGGGCAATTATTAAATTATCTTTAAGTAATAAGTCTCCTGTTGTATAGGTAGAAAAGTCACCGCTAGCATTATTAGCTGTGCCAGGACATGAAGTACAAATTAATTCCCATTTAAAGTCTGTTGTTTTTAAATTATTGGTAATAGTAATATCCGTTAGAGATATAGAATAATTTACATTTAAATCATTAGCACCTGTTGTTACTTTAAAAATACCAATATTTCCTTGCTCTGCACGGTTAGTATCTTCAATAGGTATTACATTATTGGCATTTATATAGCCATTATTCTCAGTTACTAAATCAAAAACAAATGTTGAAACTGAAGTTCCAGTCATATTAGTAGGATGATCAGTACCTCTAACAACGGCTAAAAAATAGGCGTAAGAAGTTCCTATTAATACTGGAACTGCAATAGCAGTAATAATTAATAATTTGTATAATAAACTATTCTTCTCTTTATTTTCCATACTATTATTTTACTATAATTTTTTTATAATCTCAATACTAAAATAAGTCTAAAGTACTGGCAGCATTAAATGTATAATCAGAAAAATCTTTCTTTAAATATAGTGGGTAAGCTGCGCAGCCTATCATTGCTGCATTATCAGTACAATATTTTATTGGTGGTATTGATAATTTAACATTTTCTTTTTCAGCTAATTTAGCAAATTCTTCTCTTAGGTATTTATTAGCTGATACACCACCAGCAATAATTAGTCTTTTGGAATTTGTTTGCTCAAGAGCTAGTTTTGTTTTTCTTATTAACTCATCGACTGCAATGTTTTGGAAAGATGCAGCTAAATCAGCTTTTCTTATTTCGTTGCCACGTTGTTTTTCATTATGAACAAGATTAATTACCGCACTTTTTAATCCACTGTAAGAAAAGTCTAGCTCATCATTGTTCATTGGTTTTGGTAAGTCATAGGTAGGTTTTCCTTCAACGGCTAATTTGTCTATTTGAGGGCCACCTGGGTATGGTAAATCCATAACTTTTGCTACTTTATCATATACTTCGCCTATAGCGTCATCTAATGTTTGACCTAGAACTTTAAATTTATAGTCATCTTCCATTACTACTAATTCAGTATGACCACCACTTACTACTAAAGCAAGTAAAGGGAATTCCATTTTATCAACTAAATTGTTTGCATAAATATGACCTGCTATGTGATGAACTTTAATCAATGGTTTTTTGTATACTAGTGATAGTGTTTTAGCAAATTCAATACCTACTAATAGACTCCCTAGTAATCCTGGAGCATATGTTACAGCTATAGCATCAATATCATCTATAGTTAAGTCTGTCTTAGAGAAAACATCTTCTAAAACCATAGTTATATTTTCACTGTGCATACGTGAAGCTATTTCAGGAACCACTCCACCATAATTTTTGTGTGTATCAATTTGGGTTAGTATTGTAGTAGAAATATCTTCACATCCATTTTTAATTATTGATATACTTGTTTCATCACATGATGATTCAATTGCTAATATATATACATCTTTCATTTTAAAACCCTTTCCATTATAAGAGCATTTTGATTCTTATAATAATTCTTTCTTATATTTATAATATTAAAATTAAACTTATTATATAGTTTTATTGCTGCTTTATTGTTTTCATTAACTTCAAGTAAAAAATGTTCTACAGTTCGTGGTAATTCACTTATAGCATAATCTAATAATGTTGAGGCTATATTTTGCTTACGATACTCCTCTTTTACTATAATATTAAGTAAATCTGCTGTTTCATAGTTTATACTAATATGAATAAATCCTACCAAGATATTATTAACTTTATAAACATATATTTTTTCATTTGAATTTAGATTATCAATATGAAAAAGTTTTTTAAAATTATCATTTATTTTTTGTCCTAATTCATTGATACTATCTAAATCATCTAATTCATAATTACTTACCATTTAAGGCTTCAATTCCTTTGATATATAGTGCTTTAACTGCATGTGCAGGTGTAGGGTCTACGTTAATTAAGTAATTATATATGTTCTCAATGTTTAAAACTGCCTTATTATAAACATTTAATTTAGCGGCTTGAATATAACTATTAGCAGCTTCCTCATTTAAATAAACAAGTTCTTCTAAGTGATTATCAACAAATTTTCCAATATACTTTCCCTTAGGATCATCTATTGTTATTAATTTGTCTTTTTCTTCTATTGAACAAGCTAGAGCTTCGATACTAGTAATAGTCTTAATAGGGATACTTAAGGTATAAGCTAAAGTTTTTGCTACTGTAATACCCAATCTAACACCTGTAAAACTTCCAGGTCCACTAACAACAATTACTTCATTTAAGTCTTTAGTATCTATATTATTTTCTTTAAGTATTTCCTCTATAGTTGGTACTAAAATCATACTATGACTTCTATTTGATAGTTTTTCTTTCTTAGATAATTCTTTACCATTATCTAGAAGAGCAATGGTTACCAATTCATCATAAGTACTTATAAATAATGTTTTCATTTATATCACTTCCAAATTCATTAATATTATACTACAAAAAAAGAAAAAAACTAGTAAAACTAGTTTGTTAAATAACTGAGTTGACTAAATCTTCGTATTTATCTCCAAATGGTTTTAAGACAATTACTCTTGTATTTTCATCAATTACTCTAAACTCTAATTCTAATCTTTCTTTAGGCAAACGATCTTCGATCATTTCTGCCCATTCTATCATACAAATATTTTCTTTATTAAAGTAATCTGTAAAGCCAATACTTTCATCAGCTTTTTCAATACGATAAACGTCCATATGAATAAGTGGCATTTCTCCACTATTATATTCTTTTATTAAACTAAAGGTAGGGCTAGTAATAGTTTCTTCAATGCCTAAACTTTTGGCAAAACCTTTTACAAAGACTGTTTTCCCTGATCCAAGTTCACCTTCTAGACATATTACCATACCTGGAAATTTTTCTGATTCAATATTTTCTGCTAATTCCATTGTGTCTTCAACACTTCTGGATGTTACTTTGTATTCCATTTTATCACCTATTTTTAATTATATATAAAAGACTTTTTATTGTAAATATATCTTTACACTTTTTTAAATTTTCTTTACTTACAAATTAAAAAAGTAAAAATTAAGGCAAAAAAAAATTGGCAACTACCTATTTTCGCATAAACTATCGTCGGCGTTTTAGTGCTTAACTTCTCTGTTCGGGATGGGAAGAGGTGTATCCACTAAGCTATCGTCACCAATAAAGGATTTTGTCCTT
>CACXGV010000045.1 GCA_902767375.1 uncultured Erysipelotrichaceae bacterium | reverse complement strand
TGTATGGGATGTAGTAGAGGATGTAATTACTGAATATCCAGTAATGCTTAACCGTGCTCCAACTCTTCACCGTCTTGGTATTCAAGCATTCGAACCAAAACTAGTTGGTGGTAAAGCTATTCGTCTTCACCCATTAGTATGTGCAGCCTTCAATGCTGACTTCGACGGAGACCAAATGGCAGTTCATGTTCCACTATCTGAAGAAGCTAAAGCTGAAGCAAGAATCTTAATGCTTGGTGCTAATAACATCTTAAAACCATCTGATGGTAAACCAATCGTTACTCCATCACAAGATATGGTATTAGGAAACTATTACATCACATTAGAATATGCTGGAGAAGAACATGAAGGTAAAGTATATAAAAATGCTAATGAAGCTATCATGGCATATGAAAGAAGAGAAATAACTCTTCACACAAGAATTGCTCTTCCTGTATCTTCATTTAAATATAAAATCTTTGCTGCTGATGTAAAAGATAAATACTTAGTAACAACTGCTGGTAAATTAATCTTCAATGAAATCTTACCAGACACTTATCCATACATTAACGAACCAAGTAAAGAAAATATTGAAGGATTAACCCCAAATAAATTCTTCTTACCAATGGGAACAGATATTAAAAAAGCAATTAGTGAAATGCCAATTAACAATGCATTTGCTAAGAAAACATTACAACAAATTATCGCTCAAATCTTTAAGAGATATAAAACTACTGAAACATCTATGATGTTAGATAGACTTAAAGATTTAGGATTTAAATATTCTACTATTTCAGGTATTACATTCAGTATTATGGATATCATGACTAGTGAAAAGAAAGATGAATTTATTGCAGAAGGACAAGAAAAAGTTAATAAGATTAATAAACAATTTGCTCGTGGTTTAATTACTGAACAAGAAAGATATGCTTCTGTAATTGACGTATGGCAAGGAGTTAAAGCTTCAGTTCAAAATGAACTTAAAGGAATTGCTGATTCAAATCCTAAAAACCCAGTATTCATTATGATGTCATCTGGAGCCCGTGGTTCATTAGACCAATTTACTCAAATGGCTGGTATGCGTGGACTTATGGCAAAACCATCTGGAGAACCAGTTGAAATTCCAATTAAGACATCTCTATATGAAGGACACTCAGTTAACGAATTCTTCTTAAATACTCACGGTGCTCGTAAAGGTTCTGCCGATACAGCATTAAAAACAGCCGACTCTGGTTACTTAACTCGTCGTTTAGTTGATGTAGCTCAAGATATTATTGTTAAAGAAGACGATTGTGGATGCACAAGTGGCCTAGTAGTATCTGACTTCATTGATGATAAAGATGGTTCAGTAATTGAATCAATGGCTGAAAGAATAGTAGGTCGTTATACTGCTAAAAAGGTAATTAACCCTGAAACTAAAGAAGTTATTGTTGATAAAAATGAACCAATAACTGAAAGTATTGCCAATAAAATTGTTAAAGTTGGAATTAAATCAGTTGAAATTAGAAGTGTACTAACATGTAAATCAGATCATGGTGTATGTCAAAAATGTTATGGTAACAACCTAGCAACTGGTAACTTAGTAGAAACTGGAGAAGCAATCGGAATTATGGCTGCTCAATCTATCGGTGAACCAGGTACACAGCTTACCCTTCGTACATTCCATGCCGGTGGAGTAGCAACAGATGAAGATATCACTCAAGGTCTTCCAAGAGTAGAAGAAGTATTTGAAGCTCGTACACCAAAAGGAAAAGCTACTATTTCTGAAATTACTGGTAAAGTATCTAGAATTGAAGATGCTAATGGTAAATGGAAAGTAACTGTTATGAATGATACTGAAAGTCGTGATCATATTACAAGTTATGCTGCACGTTTAGCAGTAGAAGTTGGATCAGAAGTAAATGCTGGAGATAAATTAACTGAAGGTATTATTTCTCCAAAAGAATTACTTGCTGTAACTGACCCAATTACTACTCAAGAATATATCTTAAAAGAAATTCAAAAAGTATATAAATCTCAAGGTGTAGACATTGCTGATAAGCACGTTGAAGTAATTGCTTCACGTATGATTAATAAAATGCGTGTAACTGATGCCGGAGATACTGACTTAGTAGCTGGATTAACAGTTTCAATTAAAGAATTTGCTAAGAAAAATAAACCTGTTATCTTAGAAGGAAAAGTACCTGCTAAAGGTTATCCAATAATCTTAGGTATTACTAAATCTTCTCTTGAAACAGAAAGCTTCTTATCAGCTGCTTCATTCCAAGAAACAACAAGAGTACTTACAGATGCAGCTATTAGAGGTAAAGTTGATGAATTAACTGGTCTAAAAGAAAATGTAATCTTAGGTAAATTAATACCTGCTGGTACTGGTGCAAAACAATATTCTGGCTTAGATATTATGCTAGAAAAAGAATATATGGAATCAGATCCAAGTGAAGCTTTAGAACAAGAATTTATCGACAATGAAGAAATTCATGAAGAAACAAACGAAGTAGAAGTAACTGAATAGTTACTTCTTTTTCATTGTTTAAAATACAAAAATGTGTTAAAATGTAAATAGTAGGGTGATAGAATGAAAAATACAAAGTATTTACTATTAATAATTCTACTTGTTTTATCAATCATATCTTTAAGAGGTATAACTAAAATGTTATATCCATCACATAGTTACATACCAGTAATAGATGCACCTAATAATACAACATTAGCCTTTATAGTCGACGGAGAATTAAGAGAAGAGGCTCCTAGAAATAATAACTATAAATCAAGATATATTGTGTGTGATGATCCAAATGCAACTGGTACTGTAACATGGAATGGGTCTTCATGGGATATAACAATATCAGGGATTACTACAGGGTAATACTAAATGTGACGTCTATTTTGAAAATGCCCCAAAAGGATGGAATGATGCCCCAGCAGGATCATTACTTGCCGGAATAAAAGCAAATCAATCAACTCCTAATCCAGATAATGCAGTAGGAATGACTGCTCCTGGACGTGAAGTAAATGCGCAAAGTGGAGCATACATGAATGAAGGTTTGAGAGTAACAGAAGATGACTATGGAGCAACCTATTATTATCGCGGGGCACAAGACAAAAATTTTGTTTCATTTGCTGGCAAATGCTGGAGAATAGTTCGTATAACTGGTGATGGATCAGTTAAACTAACTTTATATAACTATAATCCAACCAATGCATCAAACCCATGTGCCACATCAGTAGATGGCGAAGCTTTAGCATTTGCAACATTTGAAGAAAATGGTTCATCTACTTATAGAAGTGAATTTAATAATACTGATGATTATAACACATATATAGGATTTATGTATTCTAATAATCCAAATTCAAACGATTATGCCACAGTTCATGCTAATCAAAATGACAGTGCCATATTGATTAAATTAAAAACTTGGTATGATGATGTATTTACATCATCAGATAAAGACAAGCTTGCTGATGTAATCTGGTGTAATGATAAAAGAGTTGTAGCAGATCTTACATATCAACCTAATAGTTCTAATTTTACTGCAACTGGAACTGGAGTTGGTGACGCATCAACATATTACCAAGGCCTAAAAAGATTATATGCATATAATTCGAGCACTTCAAGTTATGATACTGCAAATGCTGAGCCAAGTTTAAAATGTGGAAATAGTAAAACTGATAACTTAATAAGTAAATTTACAGCATCTACAACTACCGATGGCGGATATGGAAACGGAGCGCTTAATGGCTATAAGATAGGACTTTTAACTGCTGATGAAGTGGCTTATGCTGGAGCAATATATGATACTGGTAATACAACTTACTATTTATATAAAAATGCAAATGAGGGCGATTTTGTATACTGGACAATGACACCACCACTAAGTTGGCAGTACGGAACTTATGCATTTAAAGTTAGTCTAGATTTTGGACTAGATTATAGCCGTGTTAATAGTACTTTTGGTATAAGACCGACAATCGCATTAAAAAGTGATACAACAATCTCAGGTGGCAATGGAACTCAAGCAACTCCATTTGTGGTAAATTAAGAATAAAATGATAAGTACTTTATGCTTATCATTTTTTTTGATATAATATTCTCCGGTGACCAAATTATGGATAGAAAGAAAATATATATAATATTAGCAATAGTTCTATTTATTATAATTATTACGATGTTAGTAATACATCTATTTAATGGCACCTATATAGGAGGATCAAAATGATCGAAAAAATTAATAGAATAAAAAGGAAGCTAGATAAAAGTACTAATCCTAATGAAGTATATATCTATAAAGCAGTACTAGATAGCTATGAACATAAACTCAGAAATCTATTAGCATCTGATTTAACTGAAGATGAAATAAAAGATATTTTAGAAGCAATTAATAATAAACAAAGAGAATTAAGAAGTAAAATTGATCTTCTATCAAGATCAGACTATAATTTAGAAGAAATAGACCGTTTAAGAGACTTTTTAAGAATTCTAGATGACTATAAAACCATTCTTAGAACTAACCTTAGAATGCCTCAAAAAGATGAAAATAACGATATAAAAGAAAACTTTTCTATTGAACTAGCTATTGCCTTATCAAAAGTAAAAAATGTAGTCTTAAAAAGAAGTAATTTTTCATCAAGTGTTAATTATGATTATGAACCAGATTATGATACTATTGGGAAATTAATTGATATTGATTCTAATGAAGAATTAGTTCAAGAACTTATCCAATATACAGAAACATCTGATGAACTAGAAGATTTTAAAAAATATGCCAGAAGACGTATTCATGCCAGAGAAGAATTTGATAAACTACTACCAGTTAATAATATTTTAAGTATTTATAATCTATTAATCGAAAGATATTTTTCAGCTAAAACTAATTATGATAAATTATTAATTGAAAGAAATGAAAAACTATCTAGATTAGAAGAATTAAAGAAAAATACTAATCCTCTAAGTAACTTATTTAAGAAAAATACTATTAATAAATTAAGTGAAGAAATAAATGTTTTAAATCAAAGACTAAATCACGTTAAAGAAGATCTATCACACGCTAGAAGACAAGTTGATATTTGTGTTGATGGTTTAAAAGAATCTCGCTTAAAAACTTTATTCAAATTTAATCGTGAAATACTATTTACTTTAGGATATATCCCAACTAAGGAAAATCCTTTTTGTGATAGTAAACTAGAT
>CACXGV010000044.1 GCA_902767375.1 uncultured Erysipelotrichaceae bacterium | reverse complement strand
TTTTGGCTCGACTTTATGGCCGCTTGGGCAGCAGCAAGTCTTGCTATAGGAACTCTAAATGGTGAGCATGATACATAAGTTAAACCTACATTATGGCAGAATTCTACACTTGATGGATCTCCACCATGTTCTCCACAAATTCCTAGTTTTATATCTGGTCTAGTTGTTTTACCTAATTCTACAGCCATTTTAACAAGTTTTCCTACACCTTTTTGGTCTAGTTTAGCAAATGGATCTTGTTCATAGATTTTGTTTTCATAATATGATCCTAGGAATTTACCTGCATCATCTCTAGAGAATCCAAATGTCATTTGAGTTAAGTCATTGGTACCAAATGAGAAGAACTCTGCTTCTTTAGCAATTTCATCGGCTGTTATAGCAGCTCTTGGTATTTCAATCATAGTACCAATATGATAATTCATATCTGATCCTTTTTCAGATTTTACTTTTTCAGCAGTTTCTACTACGATATCTTTAACAAATTTTAATTCTTTAACTTCACCTACTAATGGAATCATTATTTCAGGAACAATATCATATCCATCTTCTTCTTTTACTTCAATTGCTGCTTCCATTAAAGCTCTTGTTTGCATTCTAGCTATTTCTGGATATGTTACTGCTAGACGGCATCCACGATGACCCATCATTGGGTTGAATTCATGAAGTTCATCACAAACATTTTTAATATGATCTACTGTAATATTCATTGCTTTAGCAAGTTCTTTCATTTCAGCATCAGTTTTAGGAATAAATTCATGTAGAGGTGGATCTATATAACGAACTGTCATTGGTTTTCCTTTAAGTTCTTTATACATTGCTTTAAAATCACCTTTTTGGTATGGAATTAATAAATCTAGATATTTTTCTCTATCTTCTACTGTTTCAGATAAAATCATTCTTCTTAGGTTAAAGATTCTTTCTTCGTCGAAGAACATATGCTCAGTACGACATAATCCGATACCTTCTGCACCAAGTTCGATTGCTTTGGCAGTGTCTTTTGGAGTATCAGCGTTAGTTCTAACACCTAAAGTTCTGAATTTATCAGCCCACTCCATTACTCTACCAAATTCTCCAGCAATTGTTGCATCAACTGTTTTAATTTCTCCATCATAGATATTTCCAGTTGTTCCATCAATTGAAATTGTATCTCCTTCATGGAATACTTTACCACCAAGTTCAAATTCTTTTTTAGCTTCATTCATTTTGATGTCACCGCATCCAGATACACAGCAGGATCCCATACCACGAGCTACTACTGCGGCATGACTAGTCATTCCACCACGAACAGTTAAGATACCTTGAGATACTTTCATACCAGTAATATCTTCTGGTGATGTTTCTAAACGAACAAGGATAACTTTCTTTTTATTTGCATGCCATTTTTCAGCTTCTTCGGCTGTGAATACGATTTGACCACAAGCAGCACCAGGAGATGCTCCTAATCCTTTACCAATTGGTTTAGCTTCTTTTAGAGCTTTTTGATCAAATTGTGGATGAAGAAGTGTATCTAAGTTACGAGGATCAATCATCGCTACAGCTTCTTCTTCAGTACGCATTCCTTCATCTACTAAGTCACATGCAATTTTTAAAGCTGCTTGGGCAGTTCTTTTACCATTACGAGTTTGTAACATGAATAGTTTTCCATGTTCAACAGTAAATTCCATATCTTGCATGTCACGATAATGTTCTTCTAATATGCGGCATACATCTTTGAATTGTTCGAAAGCCTCTGGGAATTTTTCTTCCATTTCAGCTATCTTCATAGGAGTACGTACACCAGCTACAACGTCTTCTCCTTGAGCATTGGTTAAGAATTCGCCAAATAATCCTTTCTCACCTGTTGCTGGGTCTCTTGTAAAGGCAACTCCAGTTCCACAGTCATCTCCCATGTTACCGAAGGCCATTGATTGAACATTAACGGCAGTTCCCCATGAATATGGAATATCATTATCTCTACGATATACATTAGCTCTTGGATTATCCCATGATCTAAATACGGCTTTAATAGCGCCCATTAATTGTTCTTTAGGGTCATCAGGGAAATCTGAACCAATTTTTTCTTTATATTCAGCTTTGAATTCATTAGCTAGTTCTTTTAAATCTTCAGCAGTTAATTCAACATCTTGTTTAACGCCTTTTCTTTCTTTCATTTCGTCAATTAATTCTTCAAAGTATTTCTTACCAACTTCCATAACTACGTCTGAATACATTTGAATGAATCTACGATAGCAATCCCAAGCCCATCTTGGATTATTACTTTTGTTTGCTAATACTTCTACTACTTCTTCATTTAATCCTAAATTTAAAATAGTATCCATCATTCCTGGCATAGATGCTCTAGCACCAGATCTTACTGATACAAGTAGAGGGTTTTCTTTATCACCAAATTTTTTGCCAGTTATTTCTTCTAATTTAACGATATATTCATCTATTTGAGAACGAATTTCATCATTAATTTCTTTACCATCTTCATAGTATTTAGTACATGCTTCGGTTGATATTGTAAAACCTTGAGGTACTGGTAGCCCAATATTTGTCATTTCGGCTAAGTTTGCACCTTTTCCTCCTAGTAGGTTTCTCATATCTGCATTACCTTCACTAAATAAATATAAATATTTTGTCATAATTATCATCCTTCTTTCTTTATTAATGCAAATAACTCTATATAATATTTATTCTCAGTATTCTTAAGGATTAATACCCCTTCTCTTATACTATCATAATTTAAATTATCTTGGCTACATTTTTCTTCATTAAACTCAATAATATCTAAATTTAAATAGGTTTTATCTGATACTTTTTTAATCTTTTTTAGTTTAAAACAGTATGGATATTCTTCTTGGAAATTGTATATATAACTATTGTCTTTTAAATACTTACTAATTAAATTTGAAGATATTTCATAATTAAAGACATTTTTGCTTTCATTATTTATTTCTTCTAATGTTAGTGATTCCTGATTTAATTTGGTAAAAATATACTCAAATTTAGCTTCATCACTTTGAATTAAATTTATATTATCTAATGACCAATTCTTTTTTATAATAGTGTTCATTGGTAATAAGAAATCTTTGTTATTAAATAATTGATTATAAGATATCTTTTCTTCTATAGTAGCTTCTTTATAAGAGTTATCAATTATTTTAGTAGTTGGTTCATTGTATTTTTTCATACCTTCATAACCGTATTTATCAGTTTTTGAAAAGTAACTTATTAAAGATATTATGACAATTATCATTACTATAATAATTACTATTAGAAGTATTTTTACTAATTTTTTTGTATTATTTTCTTCCATTTTAACCACCTTTTTATTATATCAAATGCATAATAATAAATCTACTCTCTCCCATGAGGATGGGCTTTTAAATATTCTCTTCTTACCTCTTCATTAGTTAAATGAGTATATATTCCAGTTGTACTTAAACTAGCATGTCCGAGTAGTTCTTGAACACTTTTAATATCACAGCCTTCATTTAACATTAGGGTTGCAAAGGTATGCCTAAAGGTATGAGGAGATACTTTTGATTTAATACAAGATTTTTGAACTATTTTATCAATAATCAGTCTTACTCCACGATCAGTTAATTTAGTTCCATTATTATTGATAAATAAGTATTCACTGGTTTTACCGCTTAATAAGATATTGCGAGATTTATGAAGATAATTATCTAAAGATTCGCTACAATAGGAGCCATAATAAACTATTCTCTCTTTATTTCCTTTACCAAGCACTTTTATTTCCTTATTTGATTCATCAATGTCATTAACTTTTAAACTGACAAGTTCACTAACACGCATGCCAGTTGCTAATAGCATTTCTAGGATTAGCCTGTTTCTAATGCCAAGAGGAGTATCCTCGATACTATCTAACATTGTGATAAATTCGTCATATTTAAAGTAATTGGGAAGTCTTTTTTCAGTTTTAACACTTGTTATTAGAGGGAAAGGATTGCTTTGAATTTTGTTACTTTTTTCTAAAAATGAATAAAAACTTCTTAAAGCACTTAATATTCGATTAATACTAGTACTTTTATATTTTGATTCTTTTAAGTATATTATAAAATTACTAATATCTTTATATTTTACTTTTAAATAGTTTATTTTATGGGAATTTAAGTATTCTTCATATTTAAATAAATCTAACTCATAATTAGTTTCAGTATAGTTAGAATATTTTTTTTCATTCATAAGATAATCTAAAAATTCATATATTATATCTTTCATGCTATCACATTATTATTATACTAAATATTAAAAGAAAAAGTCTAGTTTATGTCTAGACTTTACAATTGATCAATTGTTTCTACTTCTCTAGTAAGTTCTAGAGATTCTATTTTTTCTTCTGCTGGAGGCATTTCCTCTACAGCATCTTTTTTCTTTCTACCGAATAATGGTTTTCTTTCTTTCTTTTCTTTTTGAGTTTTTGGTTCTTTTACCTTTTTTTCTTTAGGCTTTTTTTCTTTCTTTATAATTGGATGTTTAGAGGGTATTTCACCATTCATAATTTTGATATGTCTTACTACAAAGTATACAGTAAACATAAATATTACTACTGCTAAGGCTATAAAATATGCTTTGAACTGTTCCCAAACTGTTTTAACTGTTACTTTAACAGTGTAGATTGTTTGAACTTCATCATCACCTGTAACAGTAATGGTAATTTGTCCGCCATCTTTAAGTTTTTCATTTCCAACCACATCTACTTTATAGTATGGACTATTTGGAATTGGAGCTATATTTAATGAATCAATACCTTGATCAATTTTAATAGAATAATTTAACTTATCACGATTATAATTAGTTAAGTAATAATCTTCAATATATAAGTCAACTAAATATGGCGCTGGTGAAGATTCTTTTATTACATGAATTGTATAAGTTACTGTTTCACCTTTTTCTGTAACAGCAATTGCAAATAAATTTTCTCCAGCAGATAATACTTCCGGTTTAGTTATTTCCGCGGTCGCGTCGTTACTATAAGGCGTTACGGTTATTTTGATATCATTTATTTCTGTTTCCTTGGGTACACTTATTGTATAATCTAGTATTTGACTATTATAATCTATTGGATAGTCTTTTATTTCAATTAATTCTAAATGAGCGTTTTTAATTATACTATCTCTATAGCAAGCATAAACAGTGGTATTCTTAGAAATAGTATATTTTTCTGTTTCTCCTGTTTCACAATTTTTTTCTTTACCCCAACCATTAAAGACAAATCCTTCTTTACTTGGAGTATTTATATTGTTAAGTGATACTTCACATGAACCATTTTTGGGAGTACATGATAGTGTTTGAGTTTCTTCAGTTCCATTATTAGGGTCTAATGTTAGGACAATATTATCTGCTGCTTTAGTTGTAGTAGTTTTAATATTGATAGATTCACTAACATCGCCAGCACTGGTGAATTCTGAATCACCTTCAATATATTTATATTTAACATCTTTAAGTCCAATGGTTATACTGCTACTTTTTATTTCAGCTGGAGCTTTAATGGTAACAATAGTTAAGACTCTATCTATCATACCAGTTGCTTTATATGATAAATCAGTACCACTACTTGATGATTTAAAATAACTACTTGGAGATTCTTTTTCTAAAATAAAACCATCAGGTAAATCTAATTTTAAAGTTATTTCATTACAAGATGAAGGACTATAGATAGTACATTTAAAGGTTTCGTTTTCATTAATTGTTGAAGGGCAACTAAGCTGAACACCATAAGCAAATACATTTAAAGGCATTAATAATATAAATAATAAGTATTTTATATGCTTCATATACTACCTTCCTATTCTCTTTTTTTATTTTATCACAAAAGGACAATAAAAAGCAATAATTGAATATACTTATTGATACTTAATTATTGCTTTTTCTATTTCATCTTTATATTTTGAAATTACATCTTGATCATTTAATGTTTTTGTATAGTTACTTTGAGTATTATCACCTATTTTTATATTACTATCTATTGTTATATAAATATTATCTATTTTAGATACATTATTAGTACATAATAGATATATGGCAACTGCTGTACCTATTAGTTCATCTAGGCTGGTAAATTTAACAATATTGGCAGCAGGAACAAAGGCATTTTCAAAATAATAATAGTTGTTATTTTGAAAATAATAAAGAAAAGTATGACCGCCACCTACCCTGAAACCATTTTCTATAAAACCAAGGGTTATAATATGATTTTCAATTCCGTGATAATCAAACCACGTTTTTTCTAGAACAACTTGATCAAGACATATTCCTGATTTTCTTATACAAGTTTCGCTTGCGGAATGAATGTAATACTCTGCCATCATATTGGGACTATTTAAGGGAAATTCTTTTCCTTCTTTATTGGTCCAGCAATATTTTATATTATTATGCATATAATGCCATAAATCATCAGGTGTTTTTAGTTTTAATACATCTTCTAAATTCATATTAAATCCTTTCATTAAATAAATAAAAACTCTAACAGAAGTTAGAGTATTTTTTAAATGGTAGCGGCGGTGTGATTCGAACACACGACCTGCCGGGTATGAACCGGATGCTCTAGCCAACTGAGCTACACCGCCATAAATAAACTTGCATTAATATATTATCATTTTATTTTATATTATGCAAGTAATTTTTTAATTTTCGTCAGTAATTTCTTCAGCATTATCTTTTGTAATATATAAAACTGAATTATCTTCAAAAGTAATTTTAATACTAAAACCAATTACATAATTATATTTATTATAAGCAGTTAAAATTTTCTTTTCACTAACCTTTTTTGTAAATGAATACTCTCTAGTGCTTAGATCATTTATATAATCATTATAAGCAACACTATCTTCAGCAATCGCTTTATCTAATTTAAGCGTATAACTCTTATTCCATTCTTCGTCATTATCTACTAAATAACTAAAAGTTAAATCTGATGCTTTTTTCTTCGCTAAAGTACTTTCACCTGATACAATTAATTTTACATCCTTAGTTACTTCGTTACCGGCAGCATCACTTACAATAAGTTTAATACTATATGTTCCTTCTTTAGTATTAATTTCTAAATCTTTGGCATTTTGAAATTTGGCAGTGCATGGAAGAGATAAATCTTCACATTTAGTTAAATAGTCATTAGGGCTGAAACTTTCATTGACACCAACAGTTAAATCTTCTAATTCGATTACTGGTTTAGTAGTATCTTTTACATATACCTTCCCTTTTTTAGTTTCTCCATTGCCTCTTACTTTAAATGAATATTCACCAGTCATATTAACATTACCATTTTCATCAGTAGAAATAGTTGATAAATCAAGAGAATAGGCATCTTTATTATTAGTTTCAATGTAAGTTTCTTTATCTTTTGGAAGTTTAGTACCTAGTTCAATGGTAACATTTTTTAATTTAACATGACTACTATTTTTATAATCAATATAAAAATATACACTTCCACCTATTAAACCAAGAAATAAGATAACGTAAAAAATTATCTTCAAAGGGCTTGTTTCTTCAATAAAAAAATCTTGATCCATTAAATCCACCTCGCAAAGTAAATGTTTCGAGTGTAACCTGTTTCATAAGAATCAAAAGCATCAATTATAGATTCAACTAATTTTTGAAGGATATTATTTGCACTTTTTTTGATTCTAATATTTAAAAGTCTTGATTGCATATCTTTACGGAAGAAATAATCTTCAATATATTTGTTAACTACAAAATCAAACTTTTCTACAGATTTTACTTCTTCTTCATTATTTATATCGATATTAAAAATATAATTCTTATATACTTCAATTAATTTTAAAGTGATAGAATCGTCTTCTGAAAATTCAAAGTTAATTATTTTATAAAAATTAGGGCAGTGTTTTAATATAGCTTTATTCTTTTTCATATATAACCTCTCTATCCTTTATAATTATATCATAAGTAAAAAAAAAATACACTATTTTAGTGTATTTCAGTTCCACAATTAGGACAGAACTTACTGTCAGTAACTTCAGCGCCACAATTTTTGCAGAACTTTCCTTTTTTAGAAGTTTCTTTCTTTGGCTTTTCAGTTTCGGTTTTTGGAGTTGTTCCTTCAATTGTTTCTTCTGGGATTGGTCCATAACTAGAAACTTTTACATCTTGATATGTTGCACTACCAAAGGCCAAAATTGGATAGAATACGATTGGTAATAATGAAATACCAATGCCATATCCTACCGGATCCTTGCCAAACTTTTTAGCAAGATTGTAGTTTACACAGAATGATGCAGCTATTTGAACTAACCCAGCAATTGGAATAAGTATTTTTAAACCTAAAATGCTAAAGATTTGAACTGCAAATAGTCCTAAAAAGAAATACCATTTCATTCCAGCTATTTCGCATAATACCCAACTATTATAATATGGTACGATTGCTTCCCATCCTGCTTTGCCGGCTTTCTTATAAATTTTAACTGCAGCAACTAAAATGACAACTACTGCTGCTAATGCAATAATCATAACTAAAATGAAAGCACCACCTAGTAAAGCCATTAAGCCGCCAAAGACTGCATCTTCGCTACTAAAATCATAATTCATGTTTTCTACCTCTTTCCTTTTTTAATTATATTATATAATACGTTTTTGGGCAAGAAAAAAGTTAGTTTTCTTCTGGTTCACTAACTTTAACTACTTCTTTACCTTTATAGTATCCACATTTAGGACATGCTCTATGTGGTTTAATTGGTTCTGCGCAATTTGGACAATTAATAAATCCAGGTACTGTTTTCTTTAAATGAGTACGACGCATTCTTTTTTTAGTTTTACTAGTTCTTCTAAAAGGAACTGCCATAAGTATCACTCCTTCCTTAAGTTACTCTTCAGTGCTTAACTCCCAGCCTTCTCCTTGTACGGCTTCTAATTTTGCTCCCTCTTTAATAACTCTAAAGGGGATTTCCAAGACAATATTTTCCCATAAAATGTTAGATAAATCAAGATAAAATTCATCATTTAGGCTATTTTCAAGTATTTCTTCTTCAATTGTAGTACTAAATGGAATAGAAACATCTTCAAAGGTTATTTCACATGGCATAATAAATTCCCCAGTTATGTTTAAATCTATTTCGATATTATTCTCGTAATTAACTATTATTTTTCCTGTTGCATGAGCTGTCATTGTTTTAACATTCATTTTGGTGTAATAATCTTGGGGAATAGAAATATCTTCATCTACATTAATCTCTTTTAAGCCATATAGTTTTCTTATATCTATCTTCATTACATCATCTTATTCATTTGTCTCATAAGCTCTTTAACTTGTTTTTGACTTGGCTTACGACCCATCCCACTCATCATTGTTTCAATCATTTTTTCATTAATTGGTGGGTTTTTCTTTAAATATTTTTTCATATATAATCTAGCTAATAAGAAGCCAATAATTGCTCCAATTACTAAACCTAATAATACAAGTAAAATATCATGTAACATTTTTATCACTCCTTAATGTGTATTATACACTATCTTTTTAATTATTAAAAGCCCTTAAATGCTTAAGATTAGATAAGAAAAAGAAATCCTCTTTATCAAAATCTACAATAAATAGATTTGGTATATGTGATAATTCTGTAAAGAAGATAGATGATGGCATATTACTTTTTAAGATCATAAAACTATTATTAATTATTAGTTTGCTTACTTCATCAGTATAATAATTATTAAAGGTATGATTATTTTGATATATGGAATAGCCATCATTATCTTTTAAATGATTATAGATTAACTTAGAAAGAGCTTTCTTATTAAAAGGATCCGCTATGGAAAAATATTCATTATAGATAAGTTTTATATTGTTTTTGGTGCTAAGTTTAATATTTAGAAGAGTTGTATATAAATTTAAAGGGTTATTTTTAGTTAATTTATAGTATTCATTTGATATTTTAAAAATATAAAAAGTTCGCATGATTAATCACCGAACTTATTATATTATTATTCTATTTAAAAATTTGTCGAATAATTATTTTTTAGATTTTTTCTTCTTTGAAGATGCTTTCTTAGTAGTTGTTGTTTTAGTATCTTTTTTGTCTTCTTTATCTTCAGTAGATTCTTCTTTTTCCCATTTAGCTGTTAAAGTTAAATCTTCAGTTATTGGGAATGTAAAGTCAAAATCTGTTCCAGCAAGTTGCCAAGAAACAAATTTATATCCTTTTTTAGTTGGGGCTTTTGGAGCCTCTACTGTTTTATTTCTTTTTACTTTAACTGCCTCTACTTTACTTCCCCCATCAGAATTAAAGGTTACTGTATATGTAGGAGTGCTAAAGAATAAAGAATAAACAAAGATGCCAACTAGTACTACTGATACAACTAAAAGTGCAATATTTTCTTTTTTCATTTATGCTCCTTTCTATCATAATTATAACACTCTAAAACTTGCCTTCCAAGAGTTTTAAGTATTTTTTTAAAAATTATTCTTTAAAGTTAAAAATATAATCTAATATTTTTACTTCATCGCCACGCTTTGCTCCTAGTTTTTCTAGTTCATCATCGACGCCCATTTTCTTTAATTTGCGAGCAAATCTTAGAACACTTTCATCTTCGTTAAAACGTGTCATTTTAAACAATCTCTCTATTTCATCGCCTTCAATAACCCATAAGGTGTTTTCTTTATGGATAGTAAATGGTTTTGTTTCTTCATATTTATATAAAATATGTGATTCATTTATTTCGTTTACTTTACTTTGATCTGCTTCTTTGACAAGTTCGTTTAAACGAGTTATTAGTTCCTTGATACCAGTATTATATAAAGCGCTAATTGGATATATTTCTAACTTAGGATATTTCTTTTTAAATTTATTTAAATTATCACTGGCACCTACTAAATCCATTTTATTAGCGATAATTACGGTAGGTCTTTCTAATAATTTTGAATCATATTTTTCGAGTTCTTTATTGATAATTTCGTAATCATTTATAGGGTCATTTCCTTCTGATGATCCCATATCGATAACATGTGCGATTACTTTAGTTCTTTCAGCATGTCTTAAAAATTTATGCCCAAGTCCTACTCCTTCTGATGCTCCTTCTATAAGTCCTGGCAAATCAGCCATTACAAATGAATCATCGTATACTTTTACAACTCCTAAATTGGGACTTAATGTAGTAAAGTGATATGAAGCTATTTTAGGTGATGCGTTACTTATTTGGCTAAGTAAGGTGCTTTTACCCACGGATGGTAGTCCTACTAAACCAACATCAGCTAATACTTTAAGTTCACACTTAACTTCTAATTCTTCACCAGGCTCACCTAATTCACTCATTTTAGGAGCTGGATTATCATGAGTAGCAAAAGCACGGTTTCCCCTACCTCCACGGCCTCCATGAGCGATTATTTCTTCTCCATCTATTAAATCACATATAATTTTATTATTTTTTAAATTGGTTACAACTGTACCTTCTGGCACTTTAATAATAATATCCTCAGCATTAGCTCCGTTTTGATCAGAACCTTTGCCGTTAACTCCTTTTTCTCCCTTGATAATCTTTTTAACTTTAAGGTCAATTAGGGTTTTAAGAGACTTGTCTGTCTTAAAGATAATATTTGCACCACGGCCGCCATTACCACCATTTGGTCCACCCATAGCAATAAATTTTTCACGGCGAAAAGAGGTACAACCATCTCCACCCTTTCCTGCGATTAATTTTATTATTACTTCATCTACAAACATATATATTCCTCGCTTTTCGTATATATTAGCATATTTAAATATTTAATTCTAGTATTGTACAACCAGCATTTTCATCAGATATATAGAGTTTTTTAACTCTTTTATCTTTCAAAAAAGATAATTTGATTTGATTCGATAATACTTTATTGCCAATACCATGAATTATAAGAATTTTATTATTTTTAAGTTTAATATTATCATTTATAAAATCACTTACCGGATAAATAACCGTTTCTCTAGTATGTCCATGTACATCTAGAGACGGTAAGATATTTAAAAAAGGACTACTATAAGGTTTCATTAGTAGTTCCTTCGTTATTTATAGGTTTTGGCATCTCAGATGGTTGTCCAGCAATATTTTGAAGTGCAGCATCAATATTTGGGGTTTGAACTACCTCTGGTGTACTTGGAGCTGGCATTTCGGTTGGTGCTGCCGGACCTTGAGCAGCAGGTGCTGGCATCTCAGCCGTAGGTGCAGTTTGAGATACATTTGGTGCTGGCATCTCAGCTGTTTTTTGAACTGGGGCTGGTTGAGCAGGAGTTTCAGATTTTTTCTCGCCTTCAGTTAAACCAGACATTTTATATACTTCTTCTTTTGTTGGAATACTACTTAAAGTACCAACTTTTGTTAAGGATAAAGCTCCTGCTATATTAGCTATTTTAGCAACTTCATCCATATCATAGCCATTAATAATTCCATAACAATATGCTGCAAAGAATGCACTTCCAGAGTTTCCATCATCTTGTTTTTGAACTTCAATAGCAGGAATCATTTTTACTTGTCTTTCTTTGCGATATAAGACTCCTTTTTCTTGCATCATCATTATGAATTCAGCTTTATTTAAGTCCCTTACTTTTTGAAAAAGATTAACTAAGGCTTTAGAACGGTAATCGACAGGCACTTTAACTAAAGCAGCTGCAAATCTTAAACTAGCACATACATAGGCACTTCTTTTACTTAAATTAGCATATTCAACATCTAATTTATTAGCAAGTGTGATTATTTTGGCAGTTGGATAGTTATTAGCTGCGGCCATACTAGCTCCCATATCTGATCCATCAGTTATAATAAAATCCGGTATGAATTCATAGCGATATTTTTTAAGTGCAGTTTCATTAGTATGCTCTATTTGAGTACTACTACCATTTGCTTTATTTAAAACGATAAAATTATAATTTGTCTTTCTTTCAAAGTCGGTTTCCATGTGTTTAATGTCAACTCCATAACTTTCGATTTCAGCTTTAATCTTGTTTCCTATTTCATCTCCAGATACAGCGCCAGCATAGGATACTTGCATACCCCATTTAGCTAACATACATGCAACATAAACAGAGGTTCCACCGGTCATTTCTAATTTTTCAGGGACTTTAATAATACTCCCTTCTTTAGGATATTCTTCGGTTTGAAGATATACATTATATTTAGGTTTACCTATTACTAATACATTCATGATATCACCCTTTATTCTAAAATAATTATAATATATTTTATTTATTTAAACAAGAGAAAAAGTTCAGGGTTAACTGAACTTAGAATAAACTTAATTGACTAGATTCTGGAAGTGATTCTAGAATACCCATCATACGCATTTTTTCAATGGTTGTAGAGTTTACTTTACCTCTTCCTTGTAAGTCTTCAATAGAGATAAATTTACCATTATTTCTCTCTTTTACGATGTTATTTGCTACGGTATCTCCTAGTCCATCGACTGATGAAAATGGTGGTCTTATGGTATGTTCATCTATGACTCCCCAGGTAGTTGCTTCACTTTCATAAATATCTATAGGAGCAAATTTTATACCTCTAGCAGTTGCTTCTAAACATACTTTTAAACATTCTAATAAGCCTGTTTCTTTAGGTGTTGCATCATAACCTTTAGCAAGGATTTCTTCAATACGTTCTTTAATACCATCGTAACCTTTTATCATTGTTTCTACTTCAAAATCGGTAGCTTTACTAGTTAGCCAAGAAGCATAGAAATATACTGGCATGTGAACTTTATACCAAGCTATTCTAAAGGCAGATATTACATAGGCTGCAGCATGAGCTTTTGGGAACATGTATTTTATCTTAAAACAAGAATCAATAAACCAATCAGGAATATTATTATCAATCATAGTTTGTTTGTGTTTTTCCCAAGTCTCTTTTTCTTTTGGTTTAGAGGCTTTACCTTTTCGAACGAATTCCATTATTTTAAAAGCTTTAATAGGTTCAACGCCATGATACATTAGATAAACCATGATATCATCACGACACCCTATTACTTCTTTGAATGGAACGATGTTATTAACGATTAGATCACGAGCATTTCCAAGCCATACATCAGTACCATGAGATAAACCAGCTATTTTAATTAATTCAGCAAAGGTTGTTGGCTTAATTTCATCTACCATGCCAACAGTAAAGTTAGTACCAAATTCAGGAATACCTAAGGTTCCAGTTGGATTCATGATTTGTTCAGTAGTAACTCCTAAAGCTTTTGTTGATGAGAAAATACTCATGGTTTCTTTATCATCAAGTGGAACTTTAGAAACATCCGTTTTTGTTAAATCTTGAATCATACGAAGTTGGGTTGGATCTGAATGACCTAAGATATCTAGTTTAAGTAAGCATTCTTCAATTGAGTGATATCCAAAGTGCGTTGTACGCCATGCAGAGTCTGGATCTTCAGCAGGATATTGATAGGGAGTAAAATCATAGACTTCCATATAATCTGGAACTACAACTATTCCACCTGGATGCTGACCAGTTGTTCGTTTGACACCAACACATCCTTTAGCTAGACGTTCTACTTCAGCAGTACGCATCATGATTCCTTTTTCTTCAACGTATGATTTTACAAAGCCATAGGCAGTTTTTTCGGCCACGGTACCAATAGTTCCAGCGCGATATACATTATCAACACCAAATAATACTTTTGTATATTCATGTGCACTTGCTTGATTTAAATCTGAGAAGTTTAAATCTATATCTGGTACTTTATCAGCATTAAATCCTAAGAAGGTGGCAAATGGCATGTCATGACCATCTTTATATAATTTTTCACCACAATTTGGACATATTTTATCTGGTAAATCGATACCACAGGAATATGTAGCTCCTAAAGCTTCTCCATTATCATCATTAAAAATACTTGTTTTGCATTTTAGGCACCTATAATGAGCAGCTAGTGGATTTACTTCCGTAATACCCATCATAGTTGCTACAAATGATGATCCTACAGAACCACGAGATCCTACTAGAAATCCTTCATCATTTGAGTGTTTAACTAATCTTTGCGCAATTAAATATATTGGATCGAATCCACCACCAATGATACCCCCTAAACTCTTCTTTAGTTTTTTCTCAATAGCTTCTTCTGTCATCTCTCCGTCTTCTTCAGACCAGTGTTCTTTAATATTAGCTCTAATTAAATCTTTTACAGCATCTATTCCTTTTATTAAAACTTTTTGAACTTCAGCAAAGATTATTTCTTCTAAATTTTCTTCATCTTCACTATGAGTTTTTAGAGTATTTTCTCTTACAACATTATAGACAGAATCTCCATATAATTCTTTAGCGATTCTTTCAATTATAATTAAAGGAAGTTTTTCTCCATACCATGATGAAGCTCTTTCAAATACTAAATCAGTAACTACCCTTGGACAATCTAAATAACTTTTACCATCATCTGATTTTACTCTAGGTGAGAAAGGTGTTCCCCCGGTATCAGGTATTACTTCAATTTGATCAATCATATCAGCTATTTTATTAGTGTTAGTAACCACTATTTCATAAGCCAAATCTTTATCCAAGAAGTTAAAGTTTTCAAGCATTTCATTGGTTGTACGATAATGCTGCGATGGTATTTCTTTAATACTTGATTTTGCTAAGTGATGTTTTCCAGCATTAGCTTTAGTTTTAACTATTATTTCACGATATATTTTATCTTCTTTATAGAAATGATGAACATCACCAGTAGCAACAATTATCTTACCAGCATCAATTGTAGCATTAATAACCTTTTTTATATTATTAATTACTTCTAATTCACTACCAAAGTCATCAGTATCGATTAAATGAGAATATACTTCAGGTGGTTGAACTTCTACATAATCATAGAAGTTAATTATATTAGTTAGTTCTTCGCCTTCTTTACTTCTGGCTTCTTTAAATACTTCACTTTCAAAGCAACCACTGCCAATCAATAGTCCTTCTCTTAGGTCATTTAATACGCTTCTAGGAATACGTGGTCCACGATAAAAGTAAGTAGTATTAGCAAGAGATACTATTTTAAATAAATTCTTTAAACCAGTTTTGTTTTTAACCAATATATTAAAATGATGAGTACGTCCTAATTTATAAATATCTTCTTTAGAAATTAAAGTAGTTAAATCTTTAATAGTATTTAGTTTTCTTCTAATGATAATTTTTAACATTTTATCTAAAACTTTTGCTGTTCCTTCAGCATCATAATCAGCACGATGATGAGCATCTTCATCGAATGGTACTTCGTATTTTTTTACTAAAGCAGATAAGCTATGTCTTCCAGAAGGCTCTAAAGCTTTAGATAGTTCTAGAGTATCAATAACAGTAGATTTAAATTCTCCTAAGTTATACTTTTTCATAGACATTTCAATAAATGAAATATCAAATTTAGCATTATGGGCAACAAGAGGATTATTACCTGCCCATTCTAAGAATCTTTTAGTAACATTTTCTTCATTATCGGCATCAGCTACCATTTCATCAGTGATACATGTTAAATCTATGATTTTTTGAGGTAATTTTCTGCCAGGATTAATTAATTCATCAAAACGATCAATAATTTCTCCATTTAAAAGTTTAACAGCTCCAATTTCAATCATTTGATCTCCACCAGCAGCATTAAATCCAGTTGTTTCGGTATCAAATACAACATAAGTAGAATCAGCAAGTGATTCATCAGTTGGTCTTATAACAATATTAAGTTCATCATCAACTAAAGTTAATTCAGTGCCATATAAGCCTTTGAACTTTTTAGATTCATCTTCTATGCCTTTATTATAATTCTTAATAATTTCATAACAAATTGGGAATGCTTGACAGCCATTATGATCAGTTATAGCTACAGCTTTATAACCAAATTTTATAGCATTAGATACTAATTCTGAGGTGTGTTT
>CACXGV010000043.1 GCA_902767375.1 uncultured Erysipelotrichaceae bacterium | reverse complement strand
TGGAAGAAAGTGGGGGATTAAAATGTTAATGGGAGAATTTCATCATAATATTGATGATAAGGGTAGACTAATTATTCCTTCTAAGTTCAGATATGAACTTGGAGAGAAGTTTATCATTACTCGTGGTCTTGAAAAATGTCTATTTGTATATTCTTTACCTGAATGGGAAAAAATAATAAATAGATTAAAGACTTTACCATTTACAAATAAAGATGCCCGTAATTTTACAAGATTCTTCCTATCAGGCGCTGCAGAGTGTGAGTTTGATCGCCAAGGTCGAATAAACATTACCTCCCCACTCGTTCATTACGCCGATTTGACAAAGGAATGCGTTATAATCGGCGCTAATGATCGATTAGAAATTTGGTCAGAGAACTCATGGAATAATTTCTTTAGCGAAAATGAAGATAATCTAGCTGAGATTGCAGAACATTTATTTAAGAGTGATTATGAAACATTATAGTGTACTTAAAGAAGAACTAATTAATGGATTAAATATTAATCCTGATGGAATTTATGTAGACTGCACGTTAGGTTATGCAGGCGATGCTAAAGAAGTATTAAGAAGGTTAAAAAGGGGCTTTCTTTTCGCCTTTGATAGAGATGAAGATGCTATTAAATATAGTACGGAAGAACTATCAAAAATAAGTGATAACTTTAAAATAATTTATTCTAATTTTAGTAATCTAAAAGAGAAACTAGGAGAAGAAAATGTATCTAAGGTAGATGGATTTATCTTTGACTTAGGATTATCTAGTCCACAAATAGATGAAAGAGAAAGAGGTTTTTCTTTTCAAGAAGATGCTAAGTTGGATATGAGAATGGATAAGAATAGTAAATTAACTGCTTATGAAGTAGTAAATAATTATTCTTATGAAGATTTAGTTAAATTATTTTATATGTATGGAGAAGAAGATTTTTCAAAACCAATTGCTAAGAAAATAATAGAGGAAAGATCTAAAAAGGAAATATATTCTACTTTGGAATTAGTTGAAATTATAAAATCGGCGGTTCCTCTTAAGTATTATCTTAAGAATCATCCTGAAAGGCAAATATTTCAAGCAATTAGGATTGAAGTTAATGATGAACTTAAATCAATTGAAAAAGCTTTAGAAGATGCCATTGGAATGCTTAATCCAGGCGGAAGAATATGTGTTATAACATTTCATTCTTTAGAAGATAGAATTGCTAAGACCATATTTAAAAAATATAGTGAGATTGATCCTTTAGTTAAAGGTTTACCAGTTATTCCTGATGAATATAAACCTTTATTAAAGTTAGTTAATAAAAAACCTATTTTACCAAGTGAAAAAGAACTTGAAGAAAATAGTAGAAGTAAGAGTGCAAAATTAAGAATAGTTGAAAGGGTTTGATAGTGATGAAAAAGACTAGAAGAAAAGTTAAACTTAGTAAATTAGATAGATTTATGATAAGTCTTATTGTTCTTTTATTAGTAGCTAGTCCAGTAGTTATTGTTTATTCTAAGAGTGTTTTATCTAAGAGTAATATTGAAGTAGAACGTATTAGAAATAAAATAGAAAAACAAGAAACTATAAATGAAAGTATAACTATGAAGATAAATGAATTAGCATCACTTTCAAATATTCAAGGGGTTGCAAAAGAATTTGGATTATCATATCAACATGATAATATAATTGTGGTAAAATAAATAATAGGTGATTAAGAATGAAAAAAGCAAGCGGTAATATAAAAGTTAACAGATTTACAATTATTTGCTGTGCTTTTTTATTTGCTTTAATAATTGGAAAACTTATATATGTTTCTGTAGCTCCTAAAGTTGATGGAATAGATTTAAAAGCATTTGCTTTATCTAGAACTACTACTTCTAAAACTATTAAAGCTAAAAGAGGAACGATATATGATTATAATGGAGAAGTTCTTGCTCAAGATGTTAGAAGTTATACAGTTATAGCGTATCTTGCTGAAAGTAGAACTACTAATCCTGATAAACCTAGACATGTAGTTGATAAGGAAATGACTGCTGAAAAATTATCAACAGTTTTAAATATGAGTAAAGAATCTATTTTAAAAAGATTACAAATGGAAGGTTTATATCAAGTTGAACTTAGACCTGGTGGAGCTAATATTACGGAATTAAAAAAACAAGAAATAGAAGCTTTAGAACTACCGGGAATAGATTTTATTAAAGGAACTAAAAGAGATTATCCTAATGGTGATTTTGCTTCTCATATAATTGGTTATGCGAGAAGATTAGACGAAGAAGAAATAAATGGTGAACTAGGAATAGAAGCTAAGTATAATAGTGAATTAAAGGGAAATGATGGCCTTTTAACTTATCAAAAAGATGCTTATGGTTATAAGATAGCTAATACGCCAGAGGTTTTAGATGAAGCCAAGGATGGTTATGATATTTATTTAACTATCGATAGTAATATTCAATTATATTTAGAAACAGCTATTGATAAATTAGAAAGTTTAGGTATGGAATGGGCCACTATTACTATTGCAAATGCTAATACAGGGGCAATAGTTGGATCAGCTTCTAGTCCAAGTTTTAATCCTAATATTGTTAATATTACAAATTATAATAATCCTCTTACTAGTTATGCATATGAACCAGGATCAACAATGAAGATATATTCATTTATGGCTGCTATTAATGAAGGATTATATAATGGTAACGAGACTTATAAATCAGGATCTATTCCAGTAGATAGTTTTACAATTAGTGACTGGAATCGTAAAGGTTGGGGTAATATTTCTTATGATAAAGGTTTTACTTATTCATCTAATGTAGCAGCAGTATTACTTTCTAGAAAATTAGGTAAGGATAAATTATTGGATTATTATCGTAAGTTTGGTTTTGGAGAAAAGACAGGTATCGAGTTATCTAATGAGTACACTGGTAAGGTATCTTTTACATATAATTCAGAAATTGCTAGTGCATCATTTGGTCAAGGTATAACTACAACACCAGTGCAAAATATTCAAGCATTAACATCGATTACTAACAAAGGGATTGTTTTAAAACCATATATTATTGATAAAATAGTTGATCCTGATACAGGGACAATTATTTATGAAGGTAAAAGAGAAGAAATAGGACGTGCTGTGAGTGAAGAGACTGTTAATAAGATTATTGATTTAATGGATCAGACAGTTAATTCAGAAGATACAGCTGTTACCGGTCATAAATATCAAACTGAACAAGTTAGACTTATTGGTAAAACAGGAACAGCTCAATATACTTTATCTAATGGTAAATATTCATCAGGTACGTATAATAATATTAGATCATTTGCTGGAGTATTTCCTAAGGATAATCCTAAATATATTATTTATTTATCTATTAAGAAGTTTTCTTCTCCATCTAATAAGATGGGTGAAGTAGTTAAAGAAGTTGTTGAATCAGTTGCTAAATATAAAAATCTTTCTGATAAAGAGAGTACAGAAGATTTAAGTAAGATTATTAAGCTAGATAATTATTTAAATAAATCTGTTGATAATGTTAAATTATCTTTAGAAAAACAAGGATTAAGTGTTATTGTAATAGGTGATGGGAATAAAGTTATTAAACAATATCCACTAAAGAGTGAAAGTGTTTTAATAGGTAGTAAAGTATTCTTAGTTACTAATGGTGATAATATTGTGATGCCAAATATGATAAATTGGACTAGTAGTGAAGCAATAACCTTTGCTAATTTAGTACATTTGTCATATAATATTGATGGATATGGAAGAGTTAATAAGACATCTATTTTAGCAGATGAAGTTATTGATTATTCTAAAACGTTAGATATTACATTAGGAGGTATGGTGAATGAAGAAGAAAGAGAAGAAGTTAAAGAAGGCGATTAGTAACTTTTTTAACTCATATAAACCTATTTTAGTGGTTTTAATATTAATTATTGTAGTACTTATTAATTATTGTGCTTATTTGCTTAAATCTACTAAAGTTTATACTTTTAGCGGTTCTTCTGATTATGTAAGCATATATAATGGAGTAATTAGTCTTAATTATGATATGAATATTTTAGAGGGTAGTGATGTTACTTATTTAAAAGAAAAGGATATTGTAGTATCTGATTATAAGATTGGTTATTATGTTAAGGATGGAGACAATTTAGTATCTATTGCAGTTATTCAAGATGCTGATGAGGAAGGATTGTCTTTAAAAGCTGTTTTAGAAGGTAAGGGAGCTTTTAATGTAGTTGAGCTTAATAGTAATCATTTCCATTTTAGTAAAGAAAGAGTAGAACTATTAAAAAATGGTTTATACTTTGTAATAGAGGCTACTGATATGAAGGGAAATACGGTAACAGATATTATAAATTTATCTATTACGAAATTAACTAAATAAAACTGTTAGTAAACTAACAGTTTTTTTATTGATTAAAAAAAGTTTTATGATTATAATAATTAATTGATGAGATAATACTTTATTTGACAAATTATTTATTTTTTATTTTGTACACTATAAATGGTGATGATATGAAAAAGATAATTCCTTATATACTGTCTTTATGTTTAGGAGTTCTTTTATCTTTTGTTTTAAATAATAATAAAAATATTTTATCTAGTAGTATTAAGGCTAAGGGATTTCAACTGGGAGTATTTAATTCTTTTGATTTAGCAAATGAGTATATGAATAAATATCCTTCTTCAATTATTATTAAAGATGAAGATGTTTATAGAGTATATATAAGTATTCTTACTAATCCTAAATGTATAAGTAGAATGGAAAAATATTTGTTAGATAAAAAAATAGCATTTTATAAAAAAGATATAATTGTAAGTGATAAATCTTTAATTAAAGCTTTAAATAATTATGAAAAGACAATGTTAGATGGTAATAATGATACTTTTTATAGTATTAATAAAATGATAATGGATTCTTATGGAGGTGAGATATGAAATTAAAAGATTTACCAAAAGAGGAAAGACCAAGAGAAAGACTGATTAGATATGGAGTTGATAATTTAAGTAATGAAGACTTAATATCTATTATTATTAGAACAGGGTCTAAAGATATAAATGTAAAAGAGTTAAGTTCTAAAATACTTGCTAAGATTAAAAGTATTAATTTACTTTCAGATTTATCAGTTAATGAATTTAAAGAAATTAGTGGGGTTGGAACTGCTAAAGCAGAAGCTATTATAGCAGCAATAGAGCTTGGTAAACGAGTAACAAATTTTCAAATAGAAGATAAGTTAGTTATTAATAATAGCAAAAAGATTAATGATTATTTTGCAAGTTTAATTTCTTATGATAAACAAGAAAACTTTTTAGTAATACTATCAGATAATAAAGGAAGACTAATAGACTATAAGATAATGTTTAAAGGAACAGACACTGCTTCTTTAGTAGATATTAAAGAGGTATTTAATTATGCGATTAAAGAAAGAGCAAATAGGATTATCGTAATGCATAATCATCCTTCAGGTATGGTAAATCCTAGTACAGAAGATATTAATCTTACAAATAGATTATGGGAAAGTTCTAGAATAATAGGGATACCATTAGTTGATCATATTATTACAAATGGAAAAGATTATTATAGTTTTTATGAGGAATTAAACAAGGATGAAGCCTAATTATTTTTTATTTATTTTACTTTTTATAGTTATTTTATTTCGAAGTGTATTTGTAAATAGTATTAATAATATAGGTTATTTAATCTTTAATAAGCAAGATAATTTGAATATTAATTATTTGGAACTTAAAAATGATTATTTAGAAAAAGAATATAATGATTTATTAAACTTTAAGAATAAGGTTAGTATTAAATTTGATTATACTTTAACTAATCTATACAAGAATTATTATGGATATAATAATCTATATATAAATGGTCATTTTAATATTGGAGATAAAGTAATAAATGAAGATGGTTTAGTGGGAATAGTTTCTAATAGTTATAAATTATACAGTGAAGTAGATTATATTTATAATAGTAGATTACCAGTAGAAATAAATAACTATAAAGGAAAGATAACTGGGCATGATAATGAAAATAATTTAATTGTTAAAGAAATAACTGAAAGAGTAAATATCAATGATAAAGTTTATTCTATAGATAATATTTATATAGGAAAAGTAATAAAAGTTAATTATAAAGAAATAATAGTTAAAACAATAGATTTAGATAATATTAATTATGTTGGAGTGATATCTAGATGATATTAGATTTTTTATCTTTAAATATGGTAAATGTGATGCTTTGTAGTACACTTTTAAATATCTTTTATTTAAATGATGGTAAGGTTTATTATCTATTAATAATAGATATTTTAATTAATGGGATTCCTTTTATAACAATCATTATAGTTTTATTCTATTATTTAAATAAAAAAGTATTATTAGTATTTAATAATACTTTTATAGTTAGGTATTTTTTAATAATTATTTATTATTTTTTATTTAATATTATTTTATATAGTATTTTTAATAGATTTAATATTTTTATTATTAATATTATATTAAATAATCTTATATATAATTTGATATTCTATTTTATTGGTCTTAAATATTTAGATAATAAATATAATTAAGTGGTGAAGAGATGAATAAAAAGTATATTAAAAATTTATTAATTAGAGTGCTTATTAGTATTATTATTTTTTTAGCAATTGGAATATTTGTTAATCAAAGTGATAGTAATTTATTATTCTTTAAAAATAATTTTTATGATAAAAGTCTTAAATTTAATAAGATTAGTAATTTGTATAATAAGTATCTAGGTAAGATTATTAATAAACCAAATCCGGAAAAGATTATGAATGCATCTAAGGAATTAAATTATATAGATTATAATGCTTATATGGATGGTGCTAAACTTAATGGAGTAAGTTTAGTTTATCCTTTTAAAAGTGGCATAGTAGTTTTTGTTGGAGAAAAGGAAATCTTTGGGAATACAGTTATTATTCAAGGAATGGATGGGATAGATTATTGGTATGGTAATGTAGATAATTTAAATATTAAGTTATATGATTATGTTGAATCTGATAATTTAATAGGTGAGGCAGTTGAGAGTACTTTATATGTTTTATTTATGAAGGATAATAAAATACTTAACTATGAAGATTTTTTATAAAATAAAGATTAATCATTTAAGTTATTTTATTATCCTTAGTTTTTTATTATGCGGTTATTTTAATTATTTTCTAATTATAAGTAATATTATATTATTTCATGATCTAGGTCATATTATATTTATGAAATTATTTAAGATTAAAATAATAAATATTGAAATACTTCCTTTTGGAAGCATTATAAATACATATATAAATTATAATTTAAATAGTAATAAATTATTATTAATATCTTTGGGAGGTATTATTAATCAGTTATTATTATATTTAATATATTATGGATTATTTAGACTTGGCTTTATAAATAATATAAGCTATGGGATATTTTTATATTATAATAGACTAATAATACTCTTTAATATGTTCCCAATTATACCTTTAGATGGATCAAAAGCATTATTAAGTATTTTAGAGAGAATATTTAGTTATAAAGTATCACTTAAGATTGTTAATATACTTAGTTTAATTAGCATTATGATATTTGTTTTAATTAATAAAATTAGTTTTAATCTATTACTTTTAGGATTATTTTTATTTTATAAAACATATTTAGAAATACTTAATAACAATTATATTTATAAAAGATTTTTATTAGAAAGATATCTTGATAATATAGGATATTTTAAAGTAAAAAGAGTTAATTCAATAGATAATATTTATAAGAATAAATATAATTTTATAAATAATGTTAGAGAAGGGGATTATTTAAAGAAAATATTTGACATTGAGGCATATTTTTGATATTATCTAGATGTTTGTAATTAATTTATAAACCGCACTAAAAAGGTAAAAAGTTGGAATGTCCACACCTTAAAGGCGAGTCCGTAAGAAAAGGAGGATAAATTAATGAAAGCTATATTTGTAACTGGTGGAAAACAATACTATGTTCAAGAAGGCGATACTATCTATGTTGAAAAATTAGATGTTGAAGAACGCAAAAGTATTGATTTCGAAGAAGTATTAGCAGTTGGTGATAAAACTGGTACTCCTTATGTTAAGGGTGCTAAGGTTACTTGCGAAGTTGCTAAGCATGGAAAGCAAAAGAAAATTCTTGTTTTCAAATACAGACCTAAGAAGAAATATCGTAAGACTCAAGGTCATAGACAACCATATACTAAATTAGTAGTTAAGAAAATTGTTGGTTAATTATGATTAGAGTTAAACTTTTAAGTGATGAGGTAATCATTAAAGGCCATGCTAATTTTGATGATTATGGTAAAGATATTGTTTGTGCAGCTGTATCTAGTATAGTTACAACTTGTGTAAATGATATGCATATCGTTAATCCAAAAGCATTAGAATATAATGATGATGGAAGTACGATTTCTATTAAAATAGTTAGAAATGATGATTTAGTATATAAATTATTAAATAATCTTAAAGAGTTATTAATTAACTTAAGTGAAGATTATCCTAAAAATATTAAAGTTGAAAGAGAGGACTAAGAAATGTTATTTATAAAATTAAACATTCAACGTTTTGCTCACGTTAAGGCTCAAGGTTCTACTCAAAATGGTAGAGATTCTGAAGGTCGTAGATTAGGTGCTAAACTTGGTGATGGACAAACTTGCAAAGCTGGAAATATTATCTATCGTCAAAGAGGTACTAGAATTTATCCAGGCAAAAATGTTGGAATGGGAAAAGATCATACTTTATATGCTTTAATTGATGGCACAGTTAAGTATGAAAGATTAGGAAGAGATAAGAAAAAGGTAAGCGTTTACGAAGCGTAAAAGCTTACCTTTTTTATTGCCATTATTTTAAGATTATTATATAATCATAATATGAGGCAACATATGATAAAGAAGAGAATTACAATTATTTTTTCATTGGTTGGTCTTGTACTAGTGATGGCAGCTGGTACTTCTTTCGCGTATCTTAGAGTAACTAGAACCCAAACTGATCAAAATGAAGTTTCTTCATTAGATTGTTTGGAAGTACAAATGCTTGATGGTCAAAATGCTTTTAATATACAAAATGCATATCCAATTAAGGATGAAGTAGGAGAGGAACAAACTCCATACGAATTTAATTTGGTTAACAATTGTGGTCAAGGAGTAAAGGTTGATATTGCTTTTGAAGTACTTTCAGGGTCAACGTTATCTGCTAATAATTTAAAAGTAAATCTAGCCAGACATAATGGAGTTGCAAGTAATGCTATTTTGAGTTCTTTACCAATAGGGCAACCATTAAATAATGGCACAGCTTATATTATGCGTTCTGATTATTTATATGGTAATGAAAGTAAAGATTATGATTTTAGAATGTGGCTTCCATATGAATTAACTGAAGCTGATATATATAATAATGTATTAACAGGGAAAATTGTTGTAACAGCTACTGTTATTGATTCAGATGAATTTGTTTTCCCACAATGGTGGGAAAATCCTACTAAAGGTACACTTTTAGGGGGGATAAAAAGGAACAACGAAATAGTAACAGACGGTTGGACTATTCCAGGCAGGCAGACGTCTACACAAGGAAACGCAACTCGAACTTCATTAAGTTCTACATTAACTGGATATTACTGGACTTATGGTGATGGATATACTATTGATAACAATGGATTCAGTTTAACTAATCCTTCTACTTGTCGTTATAGTTCCTGCTATACAAATCTAGTTGGAAAATACTTAGTATCATCGTCATCATATAGTAATTCGTCTTATTCTAATACCAAGAAAACAACGACAGGCCTTACAAATGTATACAGAGTAATTTATACTACTTCTAACTATATAATGCTCGAAAGGTATAATTATTTGGCAAGAGGGACTGCTGCTTCTTATAAATATTGGACTTACGGTACTGGAGCGGAGTCAGCAAGTAATACCTCAACAGCCATATATAATTTAACAGGAGTAAATGTAATTGATTATGATGAGGATTATGGGAAGTTAGTTGGCAAGTTTTTAGCAAGTGCGTCTAATGCATCACTAACTTTATCTTATATAGCTGATGCAGATCAATCTACAGCAAAAACAACGAGCAATATTAGTTATATTCATGAAGTCATAGAGGCAACTCCAAACTATATAGTATATAAATCAGCGATAGAAAGTACTTTTGGACAAACAGAAGATGATTATGGAACAAGTTATTATTATCGAGGTGCTGTGGATAATAATTTTGTGGTATTTGCCAATATGTGCTGGAGAATCGTAAGAATAGATGGGTTGGGCAATATAAAACTAACTTTATATAATTATAATCCAACTCATAGTGCTAATCCTTGCTCATCTAGTTTAGATGGAGAAACTATGGCTTTTGCGAGACTTAATCCAGATAATGCAAATAATTATAAAAGTGCCTTTAATACGCTTTCTAGCAAGAATACTTATATAGGATTCATGTATTCTAATAATCTTGATTCAACAGATTTTAATATAGCTCATGCCAATGATAAAGATAGTACCATATTAACTAAATTAAAAACATGGTATGATGTTGTGTTTACACAAAGTGATAAAGAAAAGCTTGCTGATGTCATATGGTGCAATGATAAAAGAGTTGTAAGCGATACAACATATAAGCCATTTAGCTATAATAATATATTAGGGACAGGTCTTGGAACTGATCCATCATATTACCAAGCAATTAAAAGAATATATCCTTTGCCTCAAGCTGTTCCTAGTTTAAAATGTGGCACAAGTAAAACAGATAATCTTATAAGTAAATTTACTGCTTCAACTTCAACAGATGGTGGATGGGGTAATGGTAAACTAAATGGATATAAGATAGGTTTATTAACAAGCGATGAGATTGTTTTTGCTGGCGGGGTAGAGCTTTCAAGTAATTTATATTATTACTTACATAAAAATACAAATGGAGGTTATGCTTTGTATTGGTCTATGTCTCCAGAAGGGATTTTTGGCGCTGATGCTGTAGTTATAGGTGTTGCAGATGCGGGTTCTGTTGGCGGAGATTCTGTTAATAGAGCTGAATCTGGGATTCGTCCCGCTGTTTCTTTAAAATCCAATACAACAATTTCAGGTGGTAATGGTACGCAAGAAAGTCCATTTGTAGTTAATTAAAACCCTTAGGGGTTTTTCTTTTGTCATTTTGTTAACAAAATGTTTTGATTAATAAAAATAATTTGTTATAATATGTTAGTAGTTAGATACTAGATGGGAGTATTTATGGAAGAAGTATTAAAAAGAATTCATGAATATAGTTTAGAAGAGATAATGGGTTCTAGATTTGCTAGATATTCTAAATATATTATTCAAGATAGAGCGATACCTGATGTTAGAGATGGTTTAAAACCTGTACAAAGAAGAATTATTTATGCAATGTATCGCGATAAGAATACTTATGATAAACAATTTAAAAAGTGTGCTAATGCAGTTGGTAATGTTTTAGGACATTATCATCCCCATGGGGATTCATCAGTATATGAAGCTTTAGTTAGAATGAGTCAAACTTGGAAACAAAATCATATTTTAATTGAAGTAGATGGTAATAATGGTTCAATTGATGGTGATGGGCCTGCTGCTTATCGTTATACTGAATGTAGATTAGCTAAAATAAGTGAAGAACTTCTTAAAGATTTAGATAAAGATACCGTTATAATGGCACCAAACTATTCTGATACATTGTTAGAACCAACGGTATTACCAGCTAAATTTCCTAATCTACTTGTTAATGGGACTAATGGTATTAGTGCAGGATATGCTACTAATATTCCACCTCATAATTTAATTGAAGTTTGTGATGCAGTTATTAAGCGAATTGATAGTCCTAATTGTCATGAAGAAACTATTTTTGAAATTATAAAAGGACCTGATTTTCCAACAGGTGGAATAGTTGAAGGTTTAGATGGAATTAATCAAGCTTTTAGAACTGGTAAAGGAAGATTAATAGTTACAAGTAAATGTGAATTTCAAAGAAATAAAGGTAAAGATCAAATTATAGTTTCAGAGATACCTTTTGAAGTTAATAAGATGCTTTTAGTTAAAAAAATAGATGATATTAGATATGAAAAGAAAATAGATGGTATAGCAGAAGTTAGAGATGAATCAGATAAGGACGCTAATATTAGAATTGTTATTGATTTAAAACCAGGTGCTGATAAAGATTTAGTATTAAAATATCTTTTAAAGAATACAGAATTACAAACTACTTATAATTATAATATGGTTTGTATTGATAAAAGAAGACCTAGACTTTTAGGTATTATTCCTATTATTGATGCTTATATTGAACATCAAAAGGAAGTAGTTACTAAAAGAACTAAATTTGATTTAGCTTTTGCGGAAAAAGAAATGCATATTACGGAAGGTTTAGTTAAAGCTATTAGTATTTTAGATGAAGTTATTAAGATTATTCGTGGTAGTAAGAATAAGCAAGATGCAATAGAAAATTTAGTTAAAAAATATGATTTTACGAATGAACAAGCTACGGCTATTGTTATGTTACAACTTTATAGATTAACTAATACGGATGTTACTATCTTAGAAGAAAAGCTTGCTAATCTTCGTAAAATAATTGAGCAGTTAAATGGTATTTTAAATGATGAGAATAAATTGAAAACGGTTATTAAAGAAGATTTAAGAAGAATAAAGAAGGAATACGGAGTTCCTCGTAAAACTGAAATAAAAGAAGAAGTTACGGAAATTAAGATTGATGAAAAAGATTTAATTCAAAAAGAGGATGTAATTATTATTCTAACTAATGATGGATATTTAAAGAGAGTAAGTAAAAAGAGTCATAATTCTAATGATGGAGAAACAGCTTTAAAACCTGGAGATTATGTTATTAGTTACATGCAAACTAATACTTTAAATAAATTATGTATTTTTACATCTCTTGGTAATTATTTATATATTCCTATTCATGAGATTCCAGCTTGTAAGTGGAAAGATTTAGGTAAACATGTAAGTAATATAGTTACAATTAGTCCTGATGAAAAAGTTGTTAGTGCTTATGTAATTAATGAGGCTGTTACTAATCCTATTGTGACATTCTTTACCAAGAATGGTATGGTTAAGCAGACTTCTTTAAATGATTTTATAGTGAATCGTTATAATAAAGTTTATACTGCAATGAAGTTAAAGGCTGATGATGAGGTAATTAATGTAGTTATAACTAAACCATATACAATATTAATTACAAAAACAGGTTATTATTTGAATTATAATACAATTGAGATACCTGTTTCTGGTGCTAAGACTTCAGGAGTTAAAGGTATTAATTTAAAAGATGACATAGTAGTTGCAGGATTTACTTATAATGCTGATGATGAGTATATTAATGTATTTACTAATCAAGGTACAGCAAAGAGAATAAAAGTTAAAGATTTAAATACTTTAAGTAGAGCTAAGAGAGGTACAACATTAATTAAGAAAGTTAAAGCTAAAAATTATACTGTTATTAATGCTTTTGTTACGGAAGCAAGAGATGAAATTGGATTCAAATGTAAAGATGATATTAATGTAATTAAAAATAGTGAAATATCTATTATGGATTTAGTTTCTACTGGTTCAGTAATAAGTAAACAAAAGATAGATGCTGCATTTATTATGAAATCTTTGAAAGTAATAGCAGATGCTGATGCTGTAGTTAAAATGGAAGAAGAATCTAAAGTTAAAGAAATGACAATAGATGATTTTATAGATGATTTTAAACTATAGAATAAATACCACTTATTAAATATATAATTTAATAGGTGGTTTTTTATGGATAAAAAAGATGAATTTAAAGAGTTTGTTAAAAATAAACCGGAACTTATTAGTTATGTTAAAAGCGGTAAGGGTTCATGGCAAGATTTATTTGAGGTGTATGATTTATATGGTAATGATACTTCTGTTTGGGAGAAATACATCATTGATGATAGACAAAATAGTTTAGAAGAGTTAAGTAATATTGTTAAAAATATAAATATTAATAATATTCAAAAACATATTAGTAATGCTCAAAAGGTAATTGGAGTTATTGAAGAGTTAACTACTAAGAAACCTAATGTAGTTGAGAATATTCCAAAATCAGTAACGCCAATTAATAAGTTTTTTGGAGATTAGATGGCACCGGAATTAATAGTTAAAATTAGTAATAATAAGAAATTGTGGAATTATTTAAGTTATCATTCGGATTGGTATAAATATTTAAATAGAAGTAAAAATAATTATAAGAGTTTTTATAATAGTTATAGAATTAATAGTCATAATGAGAAAATTAAAAAGGCTAGTGGAGTAGTTGATACTTTAAATAGTGTAAACTCAATTTTACAAATATTTAATTAATTATTGACTTAGAAATATAGTTTTACTATAATTATTGTAGAAAGTAGGTAGAAAATGTTAGGAAGGAGAAAAGGATTTACTTTAGTCGAAATGCTTGCGGTAGTTGTAGTCCTTGCTCTTATTGTAATTATAGCGGTTCCGGCGGTTATTAAATCGATGGAAGTTGCTAAAAAGAATTCATTTGTTATCCAAGCTCGTAAGATAGTTAGCGTTGCTACATCAAAGAGACAATCAAATGAAATCTTAAATAAGATCAATGATGGTGCAACACCAAAACTAAAAGACGGAAAAGTAGAATATTATTGTTATACTTTCTCGTATATCGGCATTGATACTGGTGGAAAATATCATGGTACAGTTGCTTACTATCCAGAATTAGAAGAATGGAAAGTAAAACTTGGCGATGGGACATATGAAACTAAAGATGGTTATATTTCACTTGAATCAGTTGTAGATTATGAAGGTAAAATTGCTAATGTTATATTTGCTGTAACAGATTTAGATGCACTAGATCAGTGCTAATTTTAAAAAGAAAGAAAGAAGGAATTATTATGAAAAAATTAAACAAAAAAGGATTTACATTAGTAGAACTACTTGCTGTTATCGTAGTTCTTGCAATTATTATGATTATCGCAGTACCTGCTGTTATTCAATCAATGGATACTGCAAAGAAAAACTCACTTGTTATTGAAGCTAGAAAAGCAATTAACGTAGCAATGCAAAAAGTACAAACTGATACATTAACAGGAACTCAATTAAAGACTTGTTATACTTTATCTGACCTAAAGATTGATGGCGGTGGAAAGTATTATGGTAAAGTTGTAATTGATGGAACTGATTATAAAGTATCTATTTGGGATGGTAGTTATGCTATTTCAGGAAAAAAATCTGATGAACTAAATGCTGAAACTGAAGGCGAAGGTGCTGGAATGACTGCTGCAACTACTAAACCATCTGGTGTTGATACTTGCGCATAATCTTAATATTTTCTACTTATAAAAAATAGACTTTAGTCTATTTTTTTTGTACAATAATATTGGTGAAGAAATATGATAATAGGATCTCATGTTAGTTTTAACAAAGAACAATTATTAGGAAGTGCTAAAGAAGCTATTAGTTATGGAGCAAATACTTTTATGTTTTATACGGGAGCACCGCAAAATACAATTAGGAGTGAACTTAATAGTGATTTGACTAATAAAGCACTTACTTTAATGAAAGAAAATGGGATAGATATTAAAAATGTTATTTGTCATGCACCATATATAGTTAATTTAGCTAATAATATAGAACCAGAAAAGTATGAATTTGCTAAAAGATTCTTAAGAAGTGAGATAGATAGATGTATTAAACTTGGAATTAAATATATCGTACTTCATCCGGGATCAGCTACTAAATTAGAGAGAAGCATTGCTATTGATAATATTATTAATGCTTTAAATGATATTATTAAAGATGATGATTCATGTATGGTTATTTTAGAAACTATGGCTGGTAAAGGAACGGAAATAGGGGTTAATATTGAAGAAATAGAAACTATTATTAAAGGAGTTAATAGTAATAATATTGGGGTATGTTTAGATACATGTCATTTAAATGATTCAGGGATAGATTTAAATAATTTTGATACATATTTAAATATTTTTGATAAACATATTGGTCTTGATAAAATTAAATGTGTTCATTTAAATGATTCTAAAAATGAAGTTGCTTCTCATAAAGATAGACATGAAAATATTGGCTTTGGTACAATTGGATTTAATTTACTTATGAAAGTCGCTTATCATGAAAAATTAAAAGATGTTCCTAAAATATTAGAAACACCATATGTAGGAGATTATGCTCCTTATAAATTAGAAATAGAAATGATAAGAAATAATAAATTTAATCCTAATTTGAAAGATGAACTTATAAATAATTAAGATACTTATTTATAAGTTTTTCTATTTTAGGATAGTTTTCTTCAGATATATTATTCTTATAAGTACTTAGATTAAAAGTACTTTTATTTTGAATTAATTCTTTATAATGGTTTTTTATTAAATTGTAGATAAAATCTAATTCATCTTTATTTAAAGTTATATCATTTTTTATGGCAAAGTTAGTTATATCTTCTTTTCTTAAGTTAGAAATATATAAATCAATTATATTCATATGTCACCCTAGAATATTATATGTTTTAAGGGAAATAATATTAATATGAAAAAGATTTGGTTATTAGTTTTATTAATAAATATTGTGGTTCTTACTAGAATAAGCTATTTAAATGTAAATAATAATTATAATATTAAAGATACATATGTATATGGTTTTACTGCTCCTAGAGGAAGAATATTGGATATTAATGGGAATATTTTGGTTGATAATAAGATGGTTAGATCTTTAATATTTAATAAGTTAAATGTTAGTAATAAAGAAGTACTTGAAATAACTAAAATTTTAAGTGATATTATTGATTTAAAGGTATTAGATAATGATTATAATAAAAGAGTCTATTATTATGATTTGTATAAAGATAAAGTTGATAAGCATGTTCCGTTGGATGTATTAAAAAAACATGAGGAAAGAAAGATAGATTCTAAAGATTTATATAATTATAAGTTAAATAGTATTTCGGATAGTGATTTAGATAAGATATCTGGTAAGGAAGCATATATTTATTATTTACTTAATAAGGGTTATAGTTATGAGGATAAAATTATTAAGTTAGATATTACTGATGATGAATATATGAAGATAAATAGTCTTAATTTAAAGGGTATTAGGACATATTTAACGTGGGAAAGAACTTATCCTTATAATGATACTCTAAGAGATGTTTTTGGCCTTGTATCAAGCTATAATGAGGGTATTCCTTTAGAACTTAAAAACTATTATTTAAATAAAGGATATTCATTAAATGATCGAGTAGGTATTAATAATTTGGAATATATTTATGATGATTATTTAAAAGGAGAAAAAGCAGTTTATATTTTAAAAGATGGTATACTTAAAAAGATTAAGGATGAAGTTAAAGGAAAAGATTTAGTAATAAGTATTGATATTGAATTACAACTTAAAATAGAAAAGATATTAGAAGAAGAAATGATAAGAGCTAAAAAAGAATTTAATACTAAATATTATGATTCTTCTTATATGGTAGTTAGTGATCCTAATAGTGGGGAAATTATTTCTTTAATTGGGAAAAAGATTAATAAAGATAAGTTTATTGATATTAGTTATTATAATGCACTTAATTCATTTACAGTAGGTAGTGTAATTAAGGGAGCATCTATTTCAGTAGGATATAAGTATAATATAGTTAATGATAAAACTAAAGTGGTAGATGGTTGTGTTAGACTATCTGGGCAAAATCCAAAGTGTTCCTGGAAAAGTTTGGGTACTATTAATGATATAGGGGCTCTTAGAATGAGCAGCAATTATTTTCAATATTTAATAGCAATAGGTCTTACTGGTAATAAATATAATAGTGGCATAAAAATAAATGCTACCTCAGATGATTTTGAAAAATATAGGGAAGTATTTTCTTCTTATGGTCTTGGTACTTTAACAGGCATAGATTTATCAAAAGAATCAAGTGGACAAAAGGGAACAACTATAAGCGATGATTTACTTCTTAATATGGGAATAGGGCAGTATGATACATATACTCCATTAGAGCTTTCTTCTTATATAAATACGATTGCAGTAGGTGAGCGAAGAAGACTTTCTTTAGTTAAATATATTTTAAATAATGATGGAAGTATTTATTTGGAAAATAATAATGAAGTATTAAGCAAGCCTTTAATTGATGATTATTATTTAAATAGAGTAAGAGAGGGGTTATTGGCAGTTAATAAAAGTGGGACAGGTTATTCTTATACTAATCATAAGTTTTCTTCGGCTGGTAAAACTGGAACTGCTGAAACTATCTATAATGGAATCAGTACAGTATCAACTTCTTATGTAATGTATGCCCCTTTTGATAATCCTAAATATTCAATTGTTATAGTAAGTCCTAATATTAAATATAAGAATAAGATAAGTAATTATAAATATCCAATAAATGCTAAAGTTATTAGAAGAGTAAATGATTTAGTTTATGATGAATTACTATCTTGACATCAGTATATACATTGTATATACTGATAATGAGGAGATGATATTATGAAAACAAAAATACAAAAATGGGGAAATTCAAAAGGAATAAGAATTCCAAACGAAATTATTAAAGAATTAGATTATAAAGTTGAAGATGAGTTAGAGATATCTAGAGTTGAAGATAAGATTGTAATGTATAAACCAGTTAAGCAAAAAAAGTCTATAAAAGAAATGTTTGAAAATTATCAGGGAGAAGATTTGACTAAGGAATTTAGTTGGGATAAACCTAGAGGTAGAGAAATATGGTAAAAGAATATATACCTAAACAAAGAGATATAGTCTATGTTCAACTTAATCCTACAATAGGGCATGAACAGGCAGGTTATAGACCATGTCTTATTATAAGTAATTATTATTTTAATAAATATACACATATGGTAATTGCTTGTCCGATAAGTTCAAATAATAAGTTTTTTCCAACACATTATAATTTAGAAACAACGAAAAAGATTAAAGGCAGTGTATTTTGTGAACATATAAGAGCTCTTGATTATCATGAAAGAAAATTGAAATTTGTTGAACAACTTGATGAGAATGAATTTATTATGATAAAAGAATTATTGGAAAGTGCATTGGATGAGTAAGTTAGTCCTCTTTCCCAAGAAAAATGGCTAATTATGTATTGATTAATTTAAAAAGAATATGATATAATACTAATGCTATAAAAAAGGAGGAAAAATCATGGCTAAGAAAAATGAAAATCGTGAAAGAATCGAATTAAAATGTTCAGTATGTGGTTCTTTTATTAGACCTACTGAAAAAAATAAAGCTAACACTCCAGATAAGTTAGAAGTTAAAAAGTTCTGTAAAAAATGCGGAAAAGTCCAAGTATTTAAAGAAAAGAAATAGTTAGGAGATTATTATGAACGTTAATATTAATGATATTAAAAATGGTATGACTTTAATATTAGATGGAAAACTTGTCATGGTAATTGAATTCCAACATGTTAAGCCTGGAAAAGGTCCTGCTTTTGTAAGAATTAAATATCGTGATTTAAAAACTGGATCTACTATTGAAGATACATTTAATACTAATTTAAAATTAGAAAAAGCTCATGTAGAAAAACTACCAATGCAATATCTATATAAAGATGGATCTAATTATGTATTTATGAATAATAATGATTATTCTCAAATGGAAATTAGTGAATCTATAGTTGCTGATAATGCTAAATTCTTAAAAGAAGGTTTAGATATTACTGTTCAAATGTATAATGGAGAAATATTAGGTTTAGTTCTTCCTGAAAAGGTTGAATATGAAGTAATTGAAACAACTGATGCAGTTAAAGGAAATACTACTAATAATGCAACTAAGGATGCTACTATTGAAACAGGATATACATTAAGAGTTCCTATGTTTATTTCTCAAGGAGAAAAAATTGTAGTAACTACTATGGATGGTAAATATTCATCTAGAGCATAAGTTTGGTTTATACCAAACTTTTTATTTTTTTATAATTTAGAGTGGTTACAATAAAGATATTTATTATTTCAGCAATTATTAAATTATAAATACCTATTTTAAAGTAAGATAATATAATAATAGATAAAAGTTTAATTATGATACCAATAGAGGTTGTTTTCATAATATATTTGTTTTGATTATAAGCTTGTAATATACTTGATAAAGGTGCTTCTAAATAAAAGATAATAAAAAAGGGACATAAAAATCTAATATAAGTTAAACCATTTTGAGTTTTAAATAATATTTGTAAAATATAAGGAGATAGAAAGAAGATAATTAAATTAGAGATAATGCCTAAAAGTAATGAAAAAATCATTACTTTTTTAATTATGCTTTTTACTTTTAATTTATTATTTCGATTTTTAGTTATTTCTGGAAGAAGAGACGTAGCTAGGGCACCTAATAGGAAAGTAGGGACGATTAATATACCAATAACAAAGGTATTATATATAGCGTATTCACTAATAATATATGAGGATGAATAACCATTTAAGATCATAAAATGAGTTAGAATAATTGGCTCTAAGAAGTAACCAATATTTCCAATTAATCTAGATGATGTTGTAGGAATAGAGATGGATAAGATTTCTTTCATAGTAGCAATATCTGGTTTAAGATCTTCTTTTTTGATAGACCAACCTTTAGGTAGATATAGAAGAAAAACAATAATAGAGATAGTTTCAGATATTATTGATATTAAAATATAACCACATACGGAAGGAATAGTTCCTAGTTTTATTAAATGAGGCATGATGACAAGGACAATAAATAGTTTAAATAACTGCTCAATGATATTAGATATAGAATGAGGCATCATTTGTTGTTTACCAAAAAAATATCCTCTAATAATAGATGATAAGGAGATAAATGGCATCACAAAAGAACATGCTATTAAAGGATAATAGGCATCTTTATTATGGAGTAGATTAGATGATAAATAATTAGCAGTAAAAATAATAGTTAAAATTAAAAAAAGATTAAGTATTAAAGAAATTGGAATAACAGATGACATAATCTTTTTACCTTTAGTTTGACCTTTAGCAATTATATTGGATATGGCTATAGGAAAGCCTAACTGAGTAATAGTTATTAAAAGACTATAGGTTGGCATGATAAGTGAATAAATATTAATACCATTACCAATTATTCTAGTGAAATAGATTCGGATAATAAAAGCTAGGATTTTAGTTATTAAGCCACCAATTATTAAAATAAAAGTACTTTTAATAAATTTATTTTTCATAATTAAGTATATGTTTTAATTACTAAATTATTTATGTTATAATTAGGATGGTAATTTCTATATAGTTATAAAAAGAGGAGATATTTATGGATGAATTTAAATTTAAAAGTTTAGAAGAATTATATCGTAAGTTATTACCAGCTTTAAGAACTAAAGTTGCTGATTTAAGAAGAAGTAATGTTTTAGGGGTTAAAGAAATTGATATTTGGAACTATTTAAAAGTGCTTTATTGGAGAAATAAGAAGGATTTAACTTTAGGAGAGATGGTTAATGACATTTTAAGTACGACTAATGAAGAACTGATTAAGTTTGTAAATAGTGAAGACTATGATGAAGTTAAAAATAGTGATAGGGCTTATTTATAGGAGGCAAGATGAAAACTATTGAATATATTCTAAATAGATGTGAAGAAAATGATTTTAAGGCAGCTGATTTAGATTTAATTAATGAAGTATATAAATTATATGATAAGTATGAAATGAATCCTCAACACGCTTTAAATGTAGCTGAAATAGTTACAAATCTAAATGCTGATGTTATGACAATTATAGTACCTTTTCTATATGATTTAGTAGTTAATAATGCTTTATCTTTAGATGAAGTATCGGAAAAGTATGGAGAAGAAGCTTATAATTTAATAGATAATCTAATTAAAATGGATAATATTAAATTAAATGATTATAATGAATCAGCAAGTATTTATTTAAGAAAAGTATTAGTAGGTATATCAGAGGATGTTAGAGTATTAATATTAAAGCTTGCTCTTAGATTAGAAGAGATGCGTAATGCATCTGATTTTAATGAGGAAGAAAGAAAAAGAATTATTAATGAAACAATGACTGTATTAATTCCAATTGCACATAGACTTGGTATTAATAGTATTAAATCAGAATTAGAGGATTTAAGTTTAAAATTTTCTAAACCAGATGTTTATAATGAAATATTAGAAAAATTAGATGGTACTAGAGAAGAATTATCGCAAAGTTTAGATGATATGAAAAATAGTATTATAGATATTTTAACGGAACATGGGATTAATTTTAAAATTAAATCGAGAGTTAAGAGTGTTTATAGTATTTTTAATAAACTTTCGACGGGAAGAAAATGGAGCGATATTTATGATATTTTAGCCATGAGAATTATTGTTCCTACGACAGAAGATTGTTATTTAGCAGTAGGTCTTATTCATGCTAAATATCGTCCAATACCTAAGAGATTTAAAGATTATATTGCAATGCCAAAAGAAAATATGTATCAAAGTTTACATACATCAGTATTTGGAATAGATGGACATATTTTTGAAATTCAAATTAGAACTCCAGAAATGGATGAACTTGCTGAACATGGTATAGCGTCTCACTGGTCTTATAAAGAACATGGGACTAAAGTAGTTCAAAATTTAATGGAGCAAAAATTAGAAATCTTTAGAAATACAATTGATTTAGCTAAGAGTGAAGAATCTGATGAATTATTTGCTAAGAGTATGGAAAATGAACTTTTATCTAAATATATTTATGTATATACACCTAAGGGAGACGTTATGGAGCTTCCACTTGGAGCAACTCCAATAGATTTTGCATATCGTATACATTCAGGAGTTGGAGATACAACAGTTGGGGCTATTGTAAATGATAATATCGTACCACTTAATTATGAGTTACAAGATGGAGATATTATTAAAATAAATACTAATAGTAGTAGTAAACCTAATAAAGATTGGCTTAACTTTGTTAAAACAACACAAGCTAAAAATAAGATTAAAGCATATTTTAGTAAACAAGATAGAGAAAGATATATTGAAGATGGTAAAAACTTACTTGATAAAGAACTTAGAAAACAACATTTATCATTTAATAATGTTTTTACACCTGAAAATATGGATAAAGTTTTAAAAGAATTAAAACTTAAAGATGAGGAAGATTTATATTTAGGAATTGGTTCACTTAGATATACAGCATTTTATATTATTGGACTTTTAAATGAAGATAAAAAAGATATTTCAGATTTAATGCTTGATAGAGTTAATCGAAATGTTGATGTTCAAAAAGTTAATTATAAAAATGATATTATTGTAGCAGGTACTGATAATATTTTAGTAAATCTTGCTAAATGTTGTAATCCAGTACCAGGTGATCAAATAATTGGTTATATTACTAAAGGAGAAGGGGTATCTGTTCATAAAAAGGACTGTCCTAATGTAAAAGGCCTTACGACAAGACTTATTGATGTTGAATGGAATAATAATGATAGTACTAAATTATTTGTTACAAATATCTTTATTAGAACAAATAGTAATAAGAATCATTTACTTGATTTAGTTACAGCAGCAAGTACTAGAAATATCTCAATTAATAGTATTAATCAAAAAGAAACTGGGGATGTTATTAATTATCAAATGAGTGTTAAAGTAAATAATGCAGAAGAATTATCATTATTTATTGAAGATATTAGAAACTTAAGTTTTGTAATTGAGGTAGTAAGATGAAAGTAGTTATTCAAAGATGTAAACATGGTAGTGTATCAGTTGATAATAAACTTATTAATGAGATAGATAATGGTTATGTAATCTTAGTAGGAGTACATGTAACTGATACAATAGATGATTTAAATTATTTAGTTAGAAAAGTCTTAAATTTAAGAATATTTGATGATGAAAATGGCATTATGAATAAAAATATAATAGATGCTGGCGGAAAGATTTTAGCAATAAGTCAGTTTACTTTACAAGCTGTAACTAGGGAAGGGAATCGTCCTAGTTGGAATGAAGCTATGAAAGGTGAAGATGCCGTTAAGTTATATGATTTATTTTGTGAAGAGTTAAATAAAAGTGTTCCAACTTTTAAAGGCGTTTTTGGAGCTGAGATGCTTGTTAAGATAGATAATGATGGTCCAGTAACTATTATTATAGATTCAAAAAACAAATAGAATAATCTATTTGTTTTTTTGCATGCCAATCATTGATCCGAAACAAGAAGATATAATAATTAATAAATAATATATTAAACTATTAAGATGATAATTAGTTTTAAATATTAGACTTATTAGAAAGAAAAATAAACAAGTAATAAAACCTAATAATATTCCATTAAGATATCCTTTCTTAAGAGACTTTTTACCTATAAATAAACCACTTATAAGCATTATTATAGACATTAAGATAATTATAACTATATTATTAGTTTTAACGTTTAATAGGTTAAAAATAGCTAAAATAAGAGGTATTATCATTAAGGATCCAATAGGGATAATTAAGACCTTTAAATAGTTTATAATTTTATTCAAATAAATCACCTAATAAAAAAATATGCTAATTATTTTTGTTTATACATAAATTAGCACATTTTGAATAAGTTCTGGTAAGGGTGCTGGCACCTAGTTTGGTGCCACCAAAGAATCTAACAACTAATAATAGATGATTATTTAAATTATTACGTTCTAAAATAGTTAAAAAGTTCATACCTAAATCCCCAGGTTCTTTATCATTAGTTTTGCCAGCTGTATTAGATAATTTGTAAGCATAGGGAATATGACGATATCCTTTGTGCTTATTTTTTAGTTCATTTAAAATATTATCAAGATCTTCTTTATTATCTATTTCATAAAGATAACCATAAAATTTAGATTTTTTTTCTTCAATAAATGATTCATTTATAAGTTTCATATACATCACATAGATATTATAAAATATATGTTTTTTATTGTAAAGTTTATTGAAGTAGGGAAAATTATATGAGATAATCACTATAGAAGGTAGTGTTTTTTTCATGGATAAAAAAAGTAAAAATACAATGATAGTTAGTGTAATAGCACTAGCACTAGTACTTATAGGTGTAACTTATGCCTATTTTAGTGCAAGAATAACTGGATTAGAAAGTGCATCAACAATTAGTCTAACAGCAGGACGTATGGGTATACAATACTCTGAAGATGATGCAACAGTAACAGCAAATAATATCTATCCTAGAGAAGAAGCCTGGATAACAAAACAAATAACTCTAACTGGTTATAATACTACTGATCAAGAAATGAAATATGAATTAGGTCTTAATATAGTAAATAATACCTTTAAAGGTGGACAATTAACATTTGATTTAACAGGAGTAGGAACTAATGGAACGAAGATAGCAGATATAACTGGTAAATCAATTACTAAGACAAGTGGATTCTTTAAATTTGGTACCGGAATATTTTTACAATCAGATGGAGAAACCCATGTATATACCTTAAAGATATATTTTAAAGATAATGGTAAAGATCAAAATATGAATCAAGAAGCTTTATTTAATGCAAAGATAGATGTAAGAGAATATGGTTCTAATATAGCAACAGCAACCCAAAATCACAATGGTAAACATTGTTATACAGATGATTATGTAGAAGGTCAAGCGCCAACTGATGGTAAAGAATATGTAAATGGACAATATACTTATAAATATAATTATCACCGATGGAACTATAACAACTGGGGCTCTAACTCATCACAAAATGGATGGGGAGTAATGTTAACAGATAAAGATTCAACTGATGCAGTAACAACAGAGTTATGTGCATACATAAATGAAAAACCGGTAGTTAATATGGAATATATGTTTTATCAAAGCCAAGCAACGAGCATCGATTTAAGTTCATTTGATACCTCAAATGTAACTGATATGGGGGATATGTTTAACAAAAGCCAAGCTACCAGTATAGTTGGATTAAATAGTTTTGATACGTCAAAAGTGACTAATATGAGATGGATGTTTTATCAAAGCCAAGCAACGAGTATTGATTTAAGTTCATTTGATACTTCCAATGTAACAAATATGGCAAGTATGTTTTATAAGTTTAAGGCCACAAGTATAGATTTAAGTACGTTTGATACATCAAATGTAACAAATATGCATGGAATGTTTGATTATTTTTCAGGTACGGAATTAGACTTAAGTTCATTTGATACCTCCAATGTAACTGATATGGGGGATATGTTTCATCAGTGCCATGTTATTAATCTTGATTTAAGTATGTTCGATACATCGAGTTTATCAGATGCTACTAGTATGTTTCAATGGTCTTATGCGGAAAGTGTTGATTTAAGCAGTTTTGATACTTTAAATTTGGTTAATATGTCAAGAATGTTTGAATATTACCAAGGCCCAAGTTTAGATTTAAGTTCATTTGATACATCAAATACAACAAATATGTCTGATATGTTTGTAGGTACAAAAGCTAGAACTGGTTATGCTAGAACGCAAGCTGATGCTGATAGATTTAATAATGTAGCTGGTTCACTTTCCAATGGAAATAATCCATCAACTAATATACCCATTACTTTAACATTTACAATAAAATAACTTATGATTGTTTGATTAATAATAATTATTAATCTTGATTATTTTTCAGTTTTGTAATAAGCCTTCGGGCTTTTTATTTTGGCTTTTTTAGTGTATACTAATAGTGTGATTTATATGTTTAAAGAAGAACTTAAGTTAGTACCTGAAAAACCTGGTTCATATCAAATGTATGATAAGAATGATATTATTATATATGTTGGTAAGGCTAAAAACTTAAAAAGAAGATTAAGTTCTTATTTTCGTGGAAAACATTATGGTAAAACCCAAATGATGATTGATAATATAGCGTATTTTAAATATATAGTTACAAATACTGAATTAGAAAGTTTTATATTAGAAATTAATTTAATTAAAAAATATAATCCTAAATATAATATCCTTTTAAAAGATGATAAGAGTTATCCATATATTGAATATACTAGAAAGCCTTATCCTAGTTTAAAGGTAGTTAGATATTTAAAGGTAAAAAAACATAAAGACAAATTATTATTTGGACCATATGTAAATGCATATGCAGCTAGAAGAATAGTTAGTTTAATTAATAGATTATATCCTTTAAAGAAATGTGAAGGTAATCCTAAAGAGTTATGTCTTTATTATCATATACACGAATGTTTAGGATATTGTGTTAAAGAAATACCTAAAGAGACAATTGATAAGATGGAAGATGAAATATTATCTTTCTTAAGAGGTAATGAAGATATAATTAAGAATAAATTAAAAGAGAAGATAGAATATTATTCTGAAAATATGAATTATGAGATGGCTCTTGATTTAAAAAAAGAGTTGGATTATATGAGTGTTGTCTTAGAAAAACAAAAGGTTGAACTTGATGTTAAAGAGAATTTAGATGTTATAGGTTATGCTTTTGTTAATGGATTTATAGCAATTAATATTTTATTTGTTAGAAATGGTAAATTAATTGGTAGTCATAATGAGATACAACCAGTTATGGATGATTATTTAAGTGAATTGGAATACTATATAGCGCTTTTCTATAATAAGAAGGAAATACCTAAACATATATTAGTTCCAGATGAATTTAATGAAGAATCATTAAAAGAAGTTGTAGAGACTGATTTTATGAAGATATCTAGAGGGCCTAAAAGAAAATTATTAATGATGGCTAAGGAAAATGCAGAGATTAATTTAGATAATAATTTTAAGAGAATAGAGCAAAATTTAGAAAGAACACATGGAGCTAATGATGAGTTATCTGATTTACTTAGAATTGGAATTAAAAGAATAGATATATTTGATAATGCTCATTTGTTTGGCTCTTTTGCCGTATCGGGAATGGTTGTATTTGTTGATGGTAGTCCAGATAAAAGTAAGTATCGTAAATATAAAGTATCAACTGATCAAAATGATGATTATCATACAATGAAAGAAGTTATATATCGAAGATATTATCATGGATTAATTGATAAAGATTTACCTGAGTTAATATTAGTTGATGGGGGATTATCACAAGTGCATGCTGCTAAAGAAGTATTAGAAGATTTAAATTTAAATATTAAAGTATGCGGTTTAGTTAAAAATGATAAGCATAGAACTAATGA
>CACXGV010000042.1 GCA_902767375.1 uncultured Erysipelotrichaceae bacterium | reverse complement strand
ATCATTAAAAGAAGACCTTGACTTGATGTATAAGTACTAGCAAGAATGCCAGATGATAGTGCCCCGTGTAAAGCACCGGCTGCTCCGGCTTCGCTCTGCATTTCTACGACATTAACTGTATCTCCAAAAACATTTTTTTCTCCCTTAGAACATAAAGTGTCTATTTGGCTAGCCATTGGGCTAGAAGGAGTTATCGGATAAATAAAAGATAACTCACTTAAATTATAAGACATATTAGCACAGGCAGTGCATCCATCTATTACTTTCATATTTTCACATTCTTTCTAAAACCATTATACCAAAATAAAAGCAATACTGTTATACTTTTTCATATATAATCGTATTGCTATTTTCATATTCAAATAATTCAATTTTATATTTCCTTACTAACTTGTTTTTTATATTAGCATAATCACTACTATATCCAACTAAAATATATTTACCTCTTACTAACCTGTTTAGTAGTTTGCCATGAAAATAAAAATTATTTCCACTTATAAATATATAATTATCTTCAAAATATCTGCTAACATTTACAAAAGAAACATTGAAATTTCCAATATCTAGAAAGGATTTTTCTAATAGATATATTTCACTTGGTGATATCTCTTCAAATAATAATATTTTTACTTTAATTCTAAAAATACTGTTAATAACTTTATTTTTATTAACAATATTTTTAAGAAGTAAGACAAACTTTTTATAATCATATAACCTATTATTTATAAAAATATTATCCGGAATAATTTCTTCATATAATCTGCTTTTCTTTTTATCATAAATAATTATTTTTTTATCAGTAAACTCAAAAACGTACATTAATTTAAATCTTCTAACTTCATATTATAAAAAGTATCAGGATTAACATACTCACCATCAATAATAACTTCAAATAATAACATATAATCACTGTCTGAATCTATTTTATTTGCTCCAGATGATCCGATTACATCTCCCTGTTTAATCAAGTCTCCAATTAAAACATCTACTTCATTTAAAGATTGATAAATAGTAGTTAAATTATTTGAATGTTTGACTGTAACAATATTTCCCATAATTTCATCAGCTACGATATCAGTTACTGTACCATCTAAAACAGATACAACATCAAACTCCTCATCTGATTTATATAGTATTCCTGTATTTGGCATGTATGTATTTTGATATAAAATCAATGATTTTTCCTGTATTGCTTCATCTGAATCTTTATCATAATAATTCTTAGATACTTCCACCTTTTCACTTTCATAAGGTTTAATAATCTTATCTGTTTTATATTTTACCACTGGAACCGAATCATCTAATATTCCCCTATAAACATAAGATAAAGTTTCATCTGAATAAGAAGCATACTTAATTAATCTATTAAGTACAACTGCACTAGATAATACCATCACCATCAAACTAACATATATTCCCATTACTACCCACTTTTTTAATTTATATTTTCGTTTCATTTAACACCTCTAGTAAGATTATGGATATTTTTAAATAATTTTATACATTAATTTTGCTAAGAGTTGTTTTTTGATAATAATGCATTAGTATTTTTTCAAAAGAATCTCCTTGTCTAGCCATTTCATTAGCCCCATATTGACTCATTCCTACCCCATGCCCATATCCTCTAGTTGTTATAATAATTTTATTGCCAACCTTAATAATATCAAAATCTGTAGACCTTAAATTCAATAATTTTCTAAATTCAATGCCTCCATATTCCTTACCACTTATTACAATAGTATCTACATGATTAGTCTTGTTTCTAGTTATATTACCAATTTCAATATTATTCAAATTCAATACTTTTTTTAATTCATCAGCACTAACTTCTTTTTGAACCTCATAGTTTTTTAGATTTTTATCTAAATGAGAATCTACTGATTCAAAAGTGTTTTCTTTAAAAACTGTATTAGAATTTTCTGTCATGCCATTACTCATTGAAAAATAATATGTCTTTAAAATTTTTCCATCTCTTTTAATAACTAAATCTTTAGTTTTCATTACCGCCAATTGAATCTTTTTATAGTAATTATCATAATCATCTTTCCATTTATCATATAGTTCATAATTTGTTTGGTACACTTGATCATTGATAGATGAAGATAAATTAACCATATTATCCTTTAATTTTGCCAAAGCAAAACTTCTCGATGCAACCGCCTGAGCTTTTAAAGCTTCATCATGGAAAGAAGCAGGCATCTCAGCTGCTACTACACCAACTATATAATCTTCCAAATCAAGATAAAGATCCTTATCTGATAAATGCACGATTATAGGTTTAAAAAAAGTAGTTTCCTCTTTAAAACTACTTATATATATTGGTATTAAAAAAAGAATTAACATAATTAATTTTTTGATAAATATCACCTTCTAATTAATTATACTAAGTTCTCCAAAATTTATTATAAATTGAGCTAATAAATGTCCCATTATTAAACTAATTATAATAACAAAAAACCTTGCTTCCCAAATATGATCTTTTTTAAAAAAATTATTAAAATTAATTCCATTTACGCAGAATAAAGATAATATTACTGAAGCAATATATATTGCTACCTTAACCATTATTTATTCTCATATTCAAGAATTTGACTATTCCTACGAACATGTCTTTCTTCATTCTTAAATCCTGTATTAATAAATAAATCAATTATTTTAATTAAATCATTTACTTTATTACCATTAGCACCTAATGCGATAATATTAGCATTATTATGTTGTCTAGATAATATAGCTTCACTAGTATTAGTAACATGAGCACATCTTATTCCTTTAACTTTATTTGCAGCAATACTCATTCCTATCCCAGTCCCACAAATTAGTATACCGAAAGTTGCCTCTTTATTTGCTACAAGTTCACCTACTTTAAAAGCATATTCAGGATAATCATCAAATGCACTATTATGTTCACTCACATCAATAATCTCATAATCTTTATTCTTTAAATATGTTTTTATTTCCTTTTTAATTTCTGTTCCGTTATGGTCAGTTCCAATTGCAATTTTCATAAAACAACTCCTTCTAGATAGATATTTTACCACATATCTCAAAATTAACAAGCAAAAAATAAAACAAGATTACTTATCTTGTTTTAAATTATATTTCTTTCTAAATTCTTCAGCTCTACCAGTTCTTGCAACCTTAGTATCTTTACCAGTATATGCTGGACTACATTTAGAACATGTTTCTACAAAATGACTTTCTTTATTTGATAAAGTTTTAAAACTATTACCACAAGCACATGTAATAGTGCATTCTACTCTTTCAGGATGTAGATTCTTTTTCATTCTAATTCCTCCTTCAGCCATGACGAAAACTCGCCATAGAAATTCGTTTAACGTCAGTATTATATCATAATTTTATAAATATGCAAGAAATTATTTTTATTCATCAACTAGCTTTACATCAGCTCCAACTGCTGATAATTTACCAACAATATTTTCATATCCCCTTAAAATATGTTCAATATTAGTAATTTCAGTATGACCTTCAGCAATCATACCAGCTACTAGCATAGCAGCTCCCGCCCTCAAATCAGTAGCTTCAACATTCTTACCAACTAAATTACTTTTACCATGAATAACAGCTATCTTATCATTTAAATCAATATCAGCACCCATTTCATTTAAGTATTTAATATGTCTCATTCTATTTTCATAAATTGTTTCTTCAAATACAGAATCCCCATCACATTGAGTTAAGAATGTACTCATTGGTTGTCCTAAATCTGTTGGAAATCCTGGATAAACCAATGTTTTTACGTTAACTGGATTTAAATGATCAGTTTTAGATATTATTACCTCATTACCTTCTATTTTAAAATTACATCCTGCATCACGCAATTTATTGAATAATGAATCTAAATGTTCCTTAACTATTCCTTCAATAACAAGTTCATTACCAAGTAATGCTCCCATAATAACATAAGTACCCGCTTCTATACGATCAGGGATTACTTCAATCTCACCATCATGAAGTTCGTTTACTCCTTCAATTGTGATTTCGCTGGTTCCAGCTCCACTAACTTTAGCGCCCATTGAATTTAAAAATTCTGCTATATTAACAATTTCTGGTTCTTTAGCAGCATTATGGATCTTAGTTATCCCTTTTGCTTTAACAGATGCAAACATAATATTTATTGTAGCACCTACTGATGCCATATCTAAAAATATATCATTACCAACTAAATCTTTTCCTGAAATAATATAAGTTTTTTCATCATCAGTTGTTTCTACTTCAGCACCTAATTTTTTAAACCCGTTAACGTGGAAATTAATTGGTCTTGCACCAATCGTACACCCTCCAGGATAAGATATTTTTGCATATCCATACTTAGATAATAGAACACCCATAAAATAATAAGATGCCCTCATTTTTGATGCATAATGTGTATCTATTTCATGATTAACTGAATCTTTATTATCAATATATAAAATATCACCTTTAAGTTCTATTTTTGATCCCAATAGTTTCATCATTTCAATTAATAATCTTACATCGCTTATATCAGGAACATTCTTAATTACACACTTTCCATTAGTAAGCATTGCTGCCGGAATTAAAGCAACAACACTATTTTTAGCTCCACCTATTTTTACCTTTCCTTTTAATTCATGTTTCCCTTCAATAATTAATTTTTTCATAACATGCCTTTCTAATTTAATAAAAAATAGACTTCTTCATTTTTAATATATATCTTTTTATCTACCTAAGTCAATTTATTGAACAAAAATTTTACACATATTTACAATAGCTAAAGAAATTAGGATAAATATTCCAATATACTTAGCCCTATCCTTTAGATACTTATTAGTATATTTTCCGATAATAAATCCCATTAATGTAAATGAACCGCTACAAACAGAAAATAAAAGATATGATAATATCTTATGGTTAGTTAAGCCAGAAAGCCCTATTCCTACCGAAAAACTATCAACGCTAACACTAAAAGGTATTATTAAAAGTGATAACCCATTTAAAACATATTTCTTACTATTATCTTTATCTAAATACATTAAGATTGCTAAATATAAAAAAATAACTATAATTAAAAATCTTGGATTAATATTTATTATATTAAGTATTTCATCACCGATTATATTTCCTAAAAGAGGCATAAAAAAATGAAAGATAGAAATAATAATTGCTAATAAAAAACTCCTTTTTTGAGATGCTCTATTAAGGCCTAAAGAAAGTGCTATCGAAAATGCATCCATACTAAGAGCTATTCCAATTAAAAAAATACTTAACATAAAACCTCCTTGTTAAGTATATTATTTAAAATTTTGAATTATTCTTGAAATATAGAATTGGTATTCAACATCTGAAGTATTCTCATCAATTAAACATAACGGAGGAAACAAACTACACCACCAATTGCTTCCTTCCCCACTTCCTAAAGTAATTACTAATGAGTCATAATATCCTTCATCATAAATTACACCCTTATATATTTTTTTAGGGAAATAATTTCTTCCATAAGAAATTTTATAATCATTGCTGTTTAAAAATAAGTTAATATTTTTATCAATATTATCTAGATTATTTACTATTATATTATTCACTTCATCCTTACTTTTCACATCTTTAATAAGATCAAAAATACTTTTTTCTATATATCCTTTTAATTCCATCTTATTTTTAATATCCAATGAATTATCACTATTACTAATTATTCTAAGTCGAATAGAATCATGAGGTATTATTATTTCTTTATCCTTTTTATTCATACCGCAGATTACTATTAAGAACATCATAATAAGCAGAATCTTTTTCAATAAAAAACACTACCTTTCTCTAAATATATGGGTAGTGCTTCGAATTCTTATTCATTTATTATAAATAAGTATCTATCTTTTCCAGCTAAATCTTTCTCTAAAGATATCTTAGCTTTTGGATAATACTCTTTACTAATTTTAACTAATTCTTGTCCATGATCTTCATCAATTTCAAATGCAATTAAACCTTTCTTATTTAAAGCATTTAAACTCACCTTTATTATTTCTCTGTAATATAGGAGTGGATCTCCATCAACATATATAGCATTATAGGGTTCATATTTCGTATTTTCTGAAACTTCATCACCTGGTGTTATATATGGTGGATTACTAATAATTACATCATAATTATTCACTAAATCATATTTAAAAATATCTTTATAAATAAAGTTAATATCTACTTTATTCTTTCTAGCATTAGACCTAGCAGTCATTAAAGCTTTTTTATTAATATCTATCGCTGTAATTTCTAGAGATTCAAGTTCTCCTTTTAAAGATATAGATATACATCCAGAACCAGTACCAATTTCTAAAACTGAAGCATCTCTCAAATCTAAATCCTTTATATACTCAATTGTTTTATAAACTAGGTTCTCAGTTTCAAATCTAGGTATTAATACATTAGGATTTACATCTATTTTATATCCATAAAAATCAACATTTCCAATTAAATATTGAATAGGATAACCTTTCTCTATTTTTTTAAAAATAGGATCTAAATTAGTATATTTCTTTTGTAATAATTGTAAATCTTGTTTTGATATTTTTATATTACTCATTTCCTTCTAATTTTCTTCTTTGGTCTTCAGTTATTAATGCTTCAATAACTGGATCTAAATTTCCTTCCATAACTCTGTCTAGTTCCATAATACTAAAATTTATACGATGGTCAGTTATTCTATTTTGAGGATAGTTATAAGTTCTTATCTTTTCAGAACGATCACCAGTACCTACCATACTCTTTCTTGCTGCCCCTACATCACTATCTTGCTTTTGTAAAAGCATATCATAGATTCTAGATTTTAAAACAACCATTGCTCTTTCTTTATTTTTAATTTGACTTCTTTCATTCTGACATGTTACTACAATACCAGTTGGAATATGAGTAACTCTAACTGCTGAATCAGTAGTATTAACACCTTGGCCACCTTTTCCAGATGAACGATATACATCAACTCTAACATCTTCTGGTTTAATCTCAACATCAATATCTTCTACTTCTGGCATTACTAAAACAGTTGCAGTTGAAGTATGAATTCTACCTTGAGTTTCTGTTTCAGGAACTCTTTGAACACGATGAACACCACTTTCAAATTTTAATTTAGAATATACATTATTTCCTCTTATAGTATATTCAATAGTTGAGAAACCACCAGCTTCTCCTTCTACATCATGTGTAACTTCAATTTTCCAACCATTCTTCTCCGCATATTTATTATACATTCTAAATAAATCACCAGCAAAGATATTTGCTTCATCTCCACCAGCTGCACCTCTAATTTCCATAATTATATCCTTAGAGTCATTTTCATCTTTAGGAAGTAATAATAATTCCAATTCTTTAGTTAAACTAGCTAAAGTCTCTTGTTTTTCTTCAAGTTCTAAAGATGCTATTTCATGCATTTCAGGATCATTTACTAAAGTCTTTAATTCAGTTATATCATTATTAATCTTTTTATATTCTTCATATTTTTCAACAACTTCTTCAATTGACCCTTTTTCTTTAGATAATTTCTTTTGCTTACTAAAGTCACTTAATACGTCTGGACTAAGTAGTTCATTATTTATTTCATCATATCTATTTTTAATAATTTCTAATCTTTCAATCATTTTAATCCTCTTTTCTAAAAGAAAAAGACTATTCTATATATCAGAATCTTCTAATTCATCGGCAGAATCTAAAATAACTAAATCTTGAAGATCATCTTCTGCATCATCATCAGCATTAGCATCTTCATCATAGTTATCTTCTTCGTTACCATCTTCAAAATCATCATCTTCTGGTACAATTTCATAGTCTTCATCATCATCTTCAACGATTACCTTAGTACTATGGTTAATTTTTAAATCACAGTACCCATTATCTAACATAATAAATCTTTTATCAGTTATAATTTCTTCAAAGAAATTTCCAATATTTTCTTCAAATTCATTCTCATCTAAATCTAATAATTTAATTACCTTTTTAAATAAATCTTGAATTTTTAGCTTCTTATTTGCTGATTGTAATACTAAAAATGCTACGTCACTATAAGATAAAGTTTCCTTCTCTTCATCTGTTAATTTAATTTTCATTAAATATCCTCCTATGAAACCATTATATGTAATCCAAAAGAATCTGATAATGGTTTTTAAACATACATAATTTTATCATATATGTTTCTATTGTCAATAAGAAAATATAAACTTTTTAAAACCGCTAAAAAAAGACTTCTAAAACATTTTCTATAGTTTGTTCACTTTCAATATTATATGAAATTTTATGTCCCTTATCACTTACTTCAATTGATAATACTTTTATTGTCAAAGGAAGACTTTGATTATATTCTTTAAGTTCAACTTCTGCTTCTTCATTTTTAAAATCTAAAAGATATTTATAACTAGCATCTTGTCTTATTAAAGTATTATCCACCATATGGTAAACAATGTTCCCAAAAACTGCTTCATCTCCTTGAAGTGTTCCTTCCGCAGTTAAAACTAATTTCCCGTTCTTATATAAATTTAATATCATAAAAATCACGTAATTATTTTAGCATAATTGAATCTTATAAATCCATAATATAAATGGTGTAATATGAAAAAAAATAATATTTTTTATAAAATCTTATTATTTAATTATATATGTTTTATTGTAATATTAGCCTCACTTTATATTTATGCTTATCTATCCCCTAAGATAACGCTAAATTCAGCCAATTCAGTTTATCTATATGATTATAATAATGAACTAATATTTGAATCAAATAATCATTCAAAATGGACAAAAATAGATAATATTAATGATTATATAAAAAATGCTACTATCTCAACAGAAGATAAAAACTTTTATACTCATCATGGATTTGATTATCTTAGAATTATAAAAGCAATATATTTAAATATAATTAATAAATCTATCGTCCAAGGGGCATCTACTATAAGTCAGCAGTATGTTAAAAACTTATATTTAGATTTTGATAAAACCTGGAAAAGAAAAATAGAAGAAGCTTTCTTAACAATTAGATTAGAAGCTCACTATTCTAAAGATGATATTTTAGAAGGATATCTTAATACTATTAATTATGGGCAAGGAAATTATGGAATAGAAAGTGCTAGTGAATATTATTTTAATAAAAAAGCTAGTGAAATTTCTCTAGAAGAAGCTACAATGCTTGCTGGGATTCCTAGAAGTCCGGAAAATAATAATCCAATTAGTAACTATGATAATTGTATTAAAAGAGCTAAAATAATTGCCAAAACCATGTTAGACAATAAAGTAATCTCAAATGAAGAATACAATTCTCTAGACTACTCTAAAATAGAAATATATGGCAAAAGAGAAACAAATAATATGTTAACTCTAATGTATTATCATGATGCAGTTATTGATGAATTAAATAATTTAAAAGAAATACCTAAATCACTAATTCAATCTGGAGGACTAAAAATATATACAAGTTATAATCCCAAAGTTCAAAAGGATTTAGATGATTCAATTCAAAAAAACATCAATGAAAAGGATAACGTTCAAGTAGCTAGTATCGTAACAAATCCGAAAACAGGGGGAATTATGGCTTTAGCAGGTGGATATAACTATGCTAAAAGTGAGTATAATAGAGCTACTAAATCTAAAAGACAAGTAGGATCAACAATAAAGCCATTTCTCTACTATACAGCATTAGAAAATAATATGACCGAAGCATCAACCTTTTTAAGCGAGCAAACAACATTTGTTTTTTCAGATAATCAAACCTATAGCCCTAAAAATCATTCTAATAAATATGGTAATAAAGAAATATCTATGGCAGCTGCCCTAGCCTATTCAGATAATATTTATGCTGTTAAAACTCATTTGTTTCTAGGAGAAGAACAACTAATTAATACATTAAAAATAGCTGGATTAAAAGAAAAACTTGAGCCTAATCCCTCTCTTGCTCTAGGAGCTAATGAAATAAATATGCTAGATTATACACAAAGCTACAACACTCTCGCTAATTATGGAAATAAAGTTAAAGTCCATTTTATAGATAAAGTAGAAGATTCTAAAGGAAACCTATTATATAAAAATAAAGAAGAAGCAAAACAAGTAATGAATAAAGATTCTCTTTTTATCTTAAATGAAATGTTAACAAATACCTACAATTCCACATTTATTAATTATTTAAATCCAACTGTAATTTATTTAAATAGTAAATTAACAAGAAAATATGCTTTAAAAAGTGGTACAACCGAAAATGATTATTGGATAGTTGGCTATAATCCCGATATATTAATGATGGTATGGGCTGGAAATGATTTAAATAAAAATGTAGACTCATCATATTCTAAAAAAATAAAAAATATTTGGTTAGATACTGTAGAATCTTACGAAAAAGGCAAAGAACCAACATGGTATGAAATGCCTGAAAATATAGTCGGATTACCATTAGATCCTATAACCGCAAATGTCAACAATAATAAATCAATTATTTATTATTTTAAAAAAGGATCAGAACCTAATTTATCCAAATAAAAAAGAGCCTAAGCTCTTATTCTTCTGGTTTATCAATTTTAATAATTATTTGATAAATATCTTCAAAATCAAAATCTTCAGTCGTTATTTTATAACCGGCTTTTTCGATTTCATTTCTTAAATTATTATATGCTTTCTTAATTGATTCGAAATTATTAGGCTCAATTACAAATTGAGGATTTTCTTCAACTACCTCTGAAACTTCCTCTTCTTTCTCTTCTATTACTGCAGTTTCTTCTTCTTTTGGAGCATCAAATTGAGGCATTGGTTCATTATCAACATTATTAAAAGGATTAAAATAATCGTCTGTATCCATATTTAAATTAGCTGCTTCATCTTCAAGAGAAGGATATTGTGGTCCTGTAATCTTTTCTAAAATTCTATCTAATGGATTATCATGTTTCTCAATATCATCATCTAAAGTATCAAGTGTTTCAACATCTGTTTGCGCCCCTTCAGTATCATTATCTGAAGCTGATACTTCCTCATTTGTTACAACAGCAGATTCTTCTTGTTGTACAGGAGAATTTTCTACCACCTCTGTTGGAGTAACAGTCTCCTCTTTAACCACATCAGGAATTTCAACAGATGGAGTTATATTAACAGGACTTGGAACTACAGTTGTAGTTGTATTTTCCTTAATAATTGCATCTAGTTGTCTTACTGTTAATCTTTCTGCAATAATTCTATTAAGAAGTGAAATTTGTCTAAGAGGATCATTTACTAATAAGAGACTTCTTGCATGTCTTTCACTAATCTTATTATTAACAAGTGCTTCTTGTACTTCAGGTGCTAGATTTAATAATCTTAACTTATTAGCTAAATTAGATTGAGAAATTCCCATTTTTTGTGCCAAGGCCTCTTGAGTTAAATAACCCTTATCTAATATTTTTTTATAAGAACGCGCCTCTTCCATTGAATTCAAATTTTTTCTTTGCACATTTTCAACTAAAGCAACCTCTGCACTCTTATTATCATCTATATCAGTAATTATTGCAGGAACTTCTGATAGCCCAGCAAGCTGAGCAGCTTTATATCTTCTTTCACCAGCAATAATTTCATATTTGTCATCTACTCTTCTTAAAACTAAGGGTTGAATAATACCATGCTCTTTAATAGATTTTGCAAGTTCGTTTAAAGCATTCTCATCAAAAGTAAGTCTTGGTTGAAATCTATTTGGAATAATGAGATCTACATTAATATTTTGAATTGTTGATTCTCTATTCATATAATACCCTTCCTATTCTAATACAATAATACTTTATTTTTGATTATTTTTCAACCAATTTCATAAAAAAAGAGATGATTAAATTAATAATTATCTCTTTTAATTAAAGGTCTTTTTAATATTTGATCATATTTTCTAGGATATCCTTTAGGAGTATCCCTTTCTTTTTGAACAACTACTAAATTTCTTACATCATTAACTTCTGGTAGATTAAAAGTAATTATATTAGGTTTTCTTCCACCAAGTGTTTCAATTGCATACAATGAAGAATCAATTTCATCTTTAAAATCACCCTTCATAGCAATAAAATAACCACCTCGCTTAACAAAAGGAATACATAATTCAGATAAAGTTACCATATTAGCAACCGCTCTTGCAACCACTAAGTCATATTTCTTATTCACTTTAAAATAATCTTCAGCCCTTAAATTAACAGTATTAATATTCTTTAAAGCTAGCTTTTCTATAATATAATTTTGAAAATCTGTTTTCTTATGATTACTATCAAGTAAAGTAATATTTAAATTTGGATAAACTATTCCAATTACTATTCCGGGAAACCCTCCCCCAGAACCAATATCTAAAACATTTAATTTTTTATTTAAATCTATAGCCTTTGCAAGAGTTAATGAATCATAAAAATGTTTTAAATATACTTCTTTTTTATTTCTTATTGAAGTAATATTAACTTTCTCATTATATTCAAGTAATAAATCAGCATATAATTCTATTTTATCACTTATTTCTTTAGTTAAATTAATTCCTATTTTTTTTAACTCTAATTCAAATAATTCCTTAGTCATTTTTATTATATTCTTTCTTTAAATATATTGCGAGTACGCTTATATCTACAGGATTAACCCCACTAATTCTGGATGCTTGAGCAAGAGTCAATGGCTTTACTAATTTTAATTTTTGTCTTGCTTCCGAAGCTAAATTTTTAACCTTATCATAATCGATATCATCTGGTATTTGTTTACCTTCCATTTTTATTAACTTGTCCGCTTCTTCCTGCTCTTTCTTAATATATCCTTCATATTTTATATCAAATATTACTTGTTCCCAAACTTCATCAGATATATTTTTAAAATCAATAATATTGTATTTTAATAAATCTTCTAACGTAACTTCTGGACGTTTCATAAATTCAAATATAGATACTCCATTAGTTAAAGTAATATTTAATTTAGCTAAATAATCTTCAGGTAATGTCTTAAAAGTAACTCTATTATTTTTTAAATAAGATTCAACTTCCTCAATAGATTTAATCTTATTATTTAATTTTTGATATTGTTCTTCACTGATTAAACCACAATTAAAACCGTATTCTCTTAATCTTAAATCAGCATTATCATGTCTAAGTAATAATCTATATTCTGCCCTTGATGTTAATAATCTATAAGGTTCTTTTGTTCCCTTAGTTACTAAATCATCTATTAGAACTCCAATATAAGATTCATTTCTTTTTAAAATTAAAGGATCTTTGCCTTGTAGTTTTAATCCTGCATTTATACCGGCAATTAAACCCTGCCCAGCAGCTTCCTCATAACCACTAGTCCCATTAATTTGTCCAGCAGTAAATAGATTATTAATTACTTTTGTTTCTAAAGAAGGAGTTAATTGAAGTGGATTAATTGCATCATATTCAATCGCATAAGCATATTTTAATATTTTAGCATTTTCAAGCCCCTTTAAACTATGAACCATTCTCTCTTGAACATCTTCTGGCATACTAGTAGAAAATCCTTGTAAATAAATATCATCATAATACAAACTTTCTGGTTCTAAGAATAATTGATGTCTCTCTTTATCTGCAAATCTAACAACTTTATCTTCGATTGATGGACAATAACGTGGCCCAATTCCTTCAGCATACCCACCATACATGGCAGATTTAGTTAAATTTTCTCTAATTATTCTATGAGTTTCTTCATTTGTATATACAATAAAGCATTTTTCTTGTTTATCCTTATCATAGAATGGACCATTATCAAAACTAAAAGTCCAATAACAATCATCGCCATTTTCCTCTTTTAATACAGAAAAATCTATTGATGACTTATCTAATCTTTGAGGAGTACCTGTTTTAAGTCTTTGAATCTCAAAACCTAAATCTCTTAAAGAATCACTTAAATGATTAGATCTTTTTTCTCCATGAGGACCTTCCTCTTTTGATGTATCCCCAACTAAAATTTTACTTTTTAAATAAGTTCCAGTAGTTAAAATCAAAGCCTTACAATTAATAACTTCTCCATTGGCTAGTTTAACTCCTTTAATATTTTTCCCATCAACTATTAAATCTTCGACCATAGCTTCAATAATAGTTAAATTATTAATTGATTCTAATTCTTTTAACATTTCTTTTGGATAAGTAATCTTATCTGCTTGAGCTCTTAAAGATCTAACTGCAGGACCCTTAGCATTATTAAGCATTTTAATTTGAATTAAACTCTTATCTGCAACCTTACCCATTAATCCACCTAAGGCATCAATTTCCCTTACCACTATACCTTTAGCAGTACCACCAATTGATGGATTACAAGGCATATCTGCAATATTTTTTTTATTAGCAGAAATAAGTGCTACGTTAAATCCCATTTTAGCAGCAGCATGAGAAGCTTCACAACCTGCATGGCCACCACCTACAACAATAATATCAAAATTCATAATTCACCTACTTTCCTAAACAAAATTTAGAAAATAATTCATCAATTAAATCTTCTTTATATGTTTCACCAATAATTTCACCTAACAATTCGTAAGCTTCTCTTAAATCAATTGTAAAAACATCCAAAGGTAGATCACCGATAGTATTAATAATATTTTCTATTTTTACATTTGCACTTTTTATTAATGATAATTGTCTAGCATTTGATAAAAAAGTATAATTTGAACTCTCTATTTCACTTAGATTAAACATTTTTCTTATTTTATCCTTTAGGTTATCTAATCCCTCAAAGGTAACTGTATTTCCATATATTATATAATCATCAGAAACAAAATCAGTAGATAATTTTTTATCACTTATATCATTTTTATTAACAAATAAAATTACGTTCTTACCTTTTAAAGATTTTAATATTTCCTCATCTTCACTAGTTAATAAATCTTCGCTAGATACAACATAAATAATTAAATCAGCATCTTCAGAAGCCTTTATACTTCTTTCAACACCTATTTTTTCAACAACATCATCCGTTTTTCTTATGCCAGCAGTATCTATAATATTAAGTATAATACCATCCAAAATGAATCTTCCTTCAACCACATCTCTTGTGGTACCAGCTATTGGGGTAACAATTGCTTTTTCCTCTTCCAAAAAAGAATTCAAAATACTGCTTTTTCCAACATTAGGTTTACCTAGTAATGCAACATTAATCCCACTCTTAATCATCTTACCATTTTTAGCATTATTGAGTAAGTCAGTTAACATAATATTTATTTTTTCTATCTTAGGTAATAACGTTTCTTTAGTATACTTTTCCCCCTCTTCATACTCAGGATAATCAATATTAACTTCAATATTAGCTTGAACATTTAAGATTTCTTTTCTGATACTAATAATTTGATTAGATAAAGAACCAGTTAACTGATTAATAGCCATTTTTCTTGATTTTTCACTTTCGCTTGTTACTAAATCTTGAACAGCTTCCGCTTGAGTTAAATCGATTCTACCATTTAAGAAAGCTCTTTTAGTAAACTCTCCTGGATCAGCAAGAGTACAACCTGATAAAAGTAATATTTCAAGAATTCTGTTAGTAATAGCAGGACCACCATGCGAATTAATTTCTACAATATCTTCTGTAGTAAAAGTTTTAGGTGCTTTCATAACACTAACTAATACTTCATCTATTATTTCACCATTATAAAAAATATACCCATAATTAATTGTATGACTAGGTACTTCCTCTAAATTTTTACCTTTAAAAATTGAATTAACTATTGAAATTGCTTTAGGACCACTACATCTAATAATAGAAATAGCCCCTACTCCCATAGCAGTAGAAATTGCACAAATAGTAGTATTCATACTAACACCCCACTTACGCGCCATATTATAGCATACTTTAATAAAATTAAAAAGATAATTTTTTAATATAAAAAACCTACTCTTCAGTAGGTTTTACAACTACATGTCGATTAGGTTCTTCCCCTTCACTTTCTGTAGTAACTCCTTTAAAATTAGTAAGCACATTATGTACTATTCTTCTTTCATATGCATTCATATTTTCCATATATACAGGTTCTTTAGTATTTCTTACTTCTCTGGCTATATTCTTAGCAAGTCTTTCTAAATGCATTATTTGTTTATCTTTATAATTTTCAACATCTAAATTGATATAAGGATAAACCCCAATTTGATTAAAAACATATTGTTTAACAATTGTTGTTAAAGCAGATAAAGTTTGTCCATTTTTACCAATAAGAATTGCATTATTATCAGAAAACATTTTAATATTAATTTGTTTTTCTCTTAAACTACTTTCAAATTGAACATCTAATCCCATTTTATTAAGTAAATCTTTTAAGAAATTCTTAATACTATCTTGTACATCAGATATTTTAATAACTGTAAATTTAAAAGTTTCAGCCTTAAATAAGCCACCTTTAATTTTTTCTTTTTTAACTAAAATATCATTTTCAGTTACATTTAAATTACTTAGAGCTTTTTCTAAAACTTGTTCTTCATTTTTTCCTTCAAATACATATACTTCCATTACTCTATATCCTCTCTTTTATTCTATTTTTTATTATTAATGTTTGTACTACACTAAATCCATTTGTAACTACCCAATATAATGCAATAGCAGTTGGTAAACTAAATGAAGCAATTGAAATAAATACAATCATAAATGTCGTCATCATCTTCATTTGCTTTTCTTGCTCAGTTCCACCACCAGTAGTATTTGCTCCAAATTTAAATGATAAATATGTAGTTAATATTATTAATAATACTAAAACGATATAAAAATAATTACCAGATTTTAATCCTATTAAAGGCGTAGTTCCTAAATGGTAAACACCAAGAGTGCCTTCAAAAATTGCAGGAATACGATTAATAGCTTCTAAAAATCCAAAGAATAATGGTAATTGAATAAATGATAATAAACAACTTCCAAATGGACTAACATTATATTTTTTATAAAGCATCATCATTTCCTGACCTTTAGCCATTTGAGATTGTTGATCATCTTTACCAGCATATTTTCTCTCAATTCTCGCCATTTCTGGTTGGATTTTTTTCATATTTTCAGATTGTTTGGTCATTTTAATACTAAATGGTAATAAAACAATTCTTATTAATAACCCTACTATCATTACAGATAAACCATAATTACCAACTAAATTACCAATTCTAATTATTAACCATGCTAGTGGCATAACAATAAGTTGTACCCATAAACCATTATAGTTTTCTGAGTCATAATATTTTAGATTTTTACAATCTCCTAATTTTTCTAAAGGAACATCTAGTTTAGAATTATATTTTTCATAAATTTCCAATAATTCTGAACTGGTTGGTTTACATAATATATTTGATGGAATAGCTTGACCAGTAGATTCATTAACTATCCTTTTATTATTATCATCACTTAAATACTTAGTACATCCAGATAATAAAAATACAACTGCTATTAATATTAAAATTTTCTTTTTCATTTTTCCTCCTGATTAATCAAAGTTAGCAAATTATTTTCTATAACTTTATAATTTAAACCCTCACAGGTTTTCTTCATTATTATAATATAATCAAAACTATTTTCAAACTTTTTTTGATTATTTCTAATAATTTCTCTTAAAATTCTTTTATATTTATTTCTATGAACAGCATTACCAAACTTTTTTCCTAAAGTAACGCCAAAACGAGGAAATTCTAATTTTCTTTCCTTATTATATATAGTAAAAAATTGATTTGATTTTTTCTTACCTGTTGTAATAATATTTTCAAACTCTATTTTACTTTTTATTCTTAATTTTTCATTCATGATTTCCTCCACATAGAATAAAAACCACTATAGTGGCTTATTTGTTAATTAATCTTTTACGACCTTTATCTCTACGAGTTTTTAAAATCTTTGATTCTTTTCTAGCAAAAAAACCTTGTTTCTTAGCTTTTTTAGCATTATTTGGTTGAAATGTTCTTTTCATCTTCGCACCTCCGTTTCAATAGGCGTTTTTATTATAATATAATAAATTAATCAAGTCAATAAAAGATTTATTTTTATAATTTTTGTTAATTTGTGGAAAGCAAAAAAACAATGTTAATTTTATTTTGTGGAAAATGTTGAAAAGTAATTTTTTATGAGGTATTATAATGAAAAATTTGTTAACAACCCTGTGGAAAATCTAGGAATAATTAAAAATCTTATTTTAAATCTTTCTTTTTCCACAAAGATGTTTTACAATTATTTTAGTAAGCAAGTATAGCGGGGTGAGGATATGACTAATGACGAACTTTGGAATAATTTTTTAAACGTACTTAATACAAGAATCACTACGATTTCCTTTAATACTTGGTTTAAAGAAACTAAACTTGTAGATATAAAAAATGGAAAACTAATCATTCAAGTGCCTATGACATTCCATAAAAAATTCTTAAATGATAATTATTATGATTTAATAGAAGAAATAATTAATTCAATAACTGGAACTAACTATGATTTAGAATTTGTTGTCGAAGAAGAACTAGAATCAATAAATGATAATGTCGAAAAAGAGGAAGTTATCCACCAAAGAATTAATTCGAATTTAAATCCAAACTATACATTTGAAAACTTTATGATAGGTGATAGTAACCGATTTGCACAAACCGCTGCCTTAGCTGTAGCTGAGCAACCAGGTAAGATATATAATCCATTATTTATATATGGAAAAAGTGGTTTAGGCAAAACCCATTTAATGCATGCTATAGGCAATTATATTGAAAAAAATTCAAATAAAACAGTATTATATATAACAAGTGAAGAATTCATAGCAGACTTTATCGGAATAACTAAAAAAGATGAAAATAATTTTGATATTAGAAGTCAATTTAAAGAAAAATATCGAAATATAGATGTCTTAATGATAGATGATATCCAATTCTTAGGAGGTGCTGCTAAATCACAAGATGAATTCTTTCATACATTTACAACATTATATGATTTAAATAAACAAATAATTATAAGTTCAGATCGTTCTCCAGACGATTTAAAATACTTAGAAGATCGATTAAGAACTAGATTTAGATGGGGATTAACAGTTAATATTTATCCACCAGATTTTGAATTAAAATGCAAAATTTTAAAAGATAAAATGTCAGGACATGAAGTAGCAAACTTAGTAGACAACGAAGTTATTGAATATATAGCATCTAATAGTGAAAATGATGTAAGACATTTAGAAGGAGCTATCAATATTCTATATGCCTATGCAGCGATGATGTGTCCAAAAGAAATAAACTTAGAATTTGCTGTTGAAGCTTTAAAGGATTACTTAGTATCATCAATATACGTAACAAATGATATACAAAGAATTCAAAAAGCTGTTGCAGATCACTTTAAAATAACTATAGAAGATTTAAAAAGTAAAAAAAGGACAGCAAATATAAATTATCCAAGACAAATAGCAATGTATCTATGTCGGATGACCACAGAAGAAACAATAGTTAAAATAGGACTAGAATTTGGAAATAGAGATCATTCAACAGTATTGCATTCTTATGAAAAGATAGCAGATGAATTAAAAACAAATTTTGAATTAAAAGAAACTATTGAACAAATTAAAAATAAAATTGTTAATTAATATTAATAAAAAAAAATAATACACATCAATTTTTTTAGATAAAATGGGGCATAAAAATACTTTTCAACATTTTCAACGCTAATACAACTACTAAAAAGAAAGAAGGAATTAAAATGAAATTATTAATCGAAAAAAATGTTTTATTAGAAAGTTTAACAAATGTTATGAGAGCAATATCACCAAGAAATATAATACCTATATTAAATGGAGTTATGTTCAACCTAACAGATGATGGTTTATATTTAACTGCTAGTGATAGTGATCTTACTATTAGAAATTTTATTCCTAAAAGTAAGATAAAGAATATATCAGAAACAGGTAAAATTATAATTCAAAGTAAATATTTATTAGAAATAATTAGAAAATTACCAAATACAGATATAAATATAGAAGTAATAGATGGTTTAAAAATAATTATTAGTACAGAAAATACAGTTTATAATTTAAATTGTTTAGATACTGAAGATTATCCTAATATTTCTTTAGATGAAGTTGAAAAACCAATAGTTATCAACAGTAAAGATTTAAAACAAGTAATAAATCAAACTTTATTTGCAGTATCTACTCAAGAATCTAGACCTTTACTAACAGGTATTAATTTTAAATTAAATGGTAATATCTTAGAATGTGTAGCAACTGATTCTTATCGTTTAGCTAAAAAGACTTTAACATTAAATGAAACATATGAATCTTATAATGTAGTAATTCCAGGTAAAAATATTAATGAACTAGATAAATTATTAACGGATGATTCAACTGTGGAAATTCACTTATTTGATAACAAAGTATTATTTAAATATGAAGAATATTTATTTCAATCTAGTTTATTAAGTGGTACTTATCCAAATACCAATAATTTTATTCCAGATGACTTTGAAATAATAATTACAACATCATTAAATGATTACTATGCTGCAATAGATCGTGCTGCATTATTAACTCAAAATAAAGATAAAAATATTATTAAAATGGACACTGATAAAAATGATTTAACTATAACTTCATCATCAAGTGAAATAGGTAAATCTGAAGAAACAGTTACTATTAATAAAAATACTGATAAAAATATCTCAATATCTTTCAGTGCTAAATATATGTTAGACGCTTTAAAGACCTTTGAAGAAGACGAGTTAATTATTTTACTAAATGGTGATTCAAAACCAATTATCCTAAAGTCAGCTACAGATGAATCTTTAATTCAATTAATTTTACCAATAAAAACATATTAAAGAGTTTTAAACTCTTTTTTATTTTTTGTTTTTTTCGACAATAATTGACAAATTTCGACAAATAAATATGTTCTAATATTTTCTTAAGCAAGGGGGTGAAATAATGAAAGATTATTTTATTAGTAACGATACGCTAGCATTATTTCCATTAGGAAAAAAGAAAACAGTAGTATATGAAAAACATGATTGTTATATAATTGATCAAAAAATTTCTAGAATCATGGATGATAATTGTCGTTATAATGGAAGTAGTATGGAAGGAAGAATAAAAGGAACATATGATATAAGTGGTTTTAATTACAAGGCACCAATAATTGTATCAGAAAATCAACCATTAATATTTTTTCCCACATGTTCTCCAAGATTAAAAGAATGTGCCTGGATAAATCTATCTAATATTAGTAGAATTACTAATTATGATAATAAATGTCGTATAGAATTTTTAAATGAAGAAAGTTTAGAAGTAGATTCTACTTATCGAATAATTAATAATCAATATCTAAAATCTTTATCTTTAGAGAACAATTTTAAAAATAGAAAAAATAGCTAATTTTTGTTTAAAGGGCTTAATTTTTATGATATAATGTAAATAGGTATAGGGACACAAGTTATACCTATTTTATTATTAAATGGCTTTAAAAGAGGTTAAAAATGAAAATCACTAATTTAAAACTCAAAAATTTTCGGAATTATCAAAATTTAAATTTAGATTTTTCAGAATATAAAAATATTATTATCGGTAATAATGGGATAGGAAAGACAAATATAGTAGAAGCCATCTATTATTTATCTTTAACCAAGTCATTTCGAACTAATAACGATGAAGTTTTAATTAAGGATAATGAAGAATTTGCTGTAATTGAAGCTAATATAATTGATAAAATATCTAATAATTATAAAATAGTAATAAATAAAGTAGGTAAAAATATTCGAATTGATAATAATCCTATAACATCAATTGGCGATTATATTTCAAAAATAAATGTTATTCTATTTAATCAAGAAGATATTAAATTAATAAAAGATAATCCTAGTACTCACAGAAAACTAATTAATATGGAACTTTCTGAGTTTAATAATGATTATTTAAAACTCCTAAGTCTATATAACAAGGTTTTAAAACAAAGAAATACTTATTTAAAATCAATGTATTTTAATGGCAATATACCGCATGATTACTTAGATATTTTGACTGATAAACTAGCTGAGATTGGGTTAAAAATATATCATATAAGAAAAAAATATATTGATGAAATAAACTCATATTTAGATAAAATATTTAAAAAAATAGTAAAAAAAGAAAATTTAAATATTAAATATATTACTAATTATGAAAATAAAACAAAAGAAGAATTATTAAAACAATATAAGAAAAATGAATCAAAAGATATTAATTATGGAAAAACTCACTTAGGAATCCATGTGGATGACTTTGTATTTATGATAAATGGTAAGTTAGCTAAAGATTTTTTATCAGAAGGTGAATTAAAAAATGCCATAATATCATTTAAACTATCTGAAATTAAATATTGTATAAATAATATTCATAAAACACCAATTTTAATTTTAGATGACTTGTTTAGTGAGTTAGATGATAAAAAAATTAATAATTTAATTGGAAACTTTAAAAAGAATTTTCAAATTATCATAACTACAACAGATATTAATAAAGTAAATCCAAAATTATTAACAAATTGTCGTATTTTTAAAATAGCAAACAAAAGAATAGAGGTTAAAGATTATGAATAACGATAACAATAATTTAGAATATAACGAAAGTGATATTCAAGTCTTAGAAGGTTTAGAAGCAGTAAGAAAAAGACCCGGTATGTACATTGGTACAACAGATGTAAAAGGTCTTCACCATTTAGTATGGGAAATTGTTGATAATTCAATAGATGAAGCATTGGCTGGATTTTGTAAAAATATTGAAATAATTATCAATAAAGATAATTCTATAACTGTTAAAGATGATGGTAGAGGTATTCCAGTAGGAATCCATAAAAAAACTGGTATTTCTACTGTAGAAACAGTATATACAGTGTTACATGCCGGTGGAAAATTTGGTGGTGGAGGATATAAAGTATCAGGTGGACTTCACGGAGTAGGAGCATCTGTTGTTAATGCACTATCAAAATGGGTTGTCGTTACAGTTTATAAAGAAGGAAAAATATACGAAGCTAAATTTGAAAATGGTGGAAAAACAGCTCAAAAGCTAACTGTTATAGGAGAATGCGAAGCAAATCGTACTGGAACAACAGTATCATTTAAACCAGATCCAGACATCTTTGATACAGAAATTTTCGATTACGAAACTTTAAAAGTAAGAGTAAGAGAACTAGCATTCCTAAATAAAGGATTAGCTCTTACTTTAAGAGACGATCGTAATGAAGAAGACACCACTGGTGAACATTTTCTATATGAAGGTGGAATTAGTGAATATGTAAAATTCATTAATAGTGGTAAAACACCAGTTCATGAAGATATAATCCATCTTGAGGGTGAAGAAGATGGAGTATTCTTTGAAGTCGCAATGCAATACAATACTGGATATAATGACAATATATATTCGTTTGTTAACAATATCAATACTCACGATGGTGGAACCCATGAAGAAGGAGTAAGAAGAGCATTAACTAGAGTAATAAATAATTATGCTAGAAAAACGAATATCTTAAAGGAAAAAGATGAATCTTTAACTGGAGATGATGTTAAAGAAGGTTTAACAATGATTATTTCTTGTAAACATCCAAATCCTCAATTCGAAGGACAAACAAAAGGAAGATTAGGGAACTCTGAAGTTAGAAAATTAGCAGATTCTGTATTTTCACAAGGATTTGAAAGATTCTTAATGGAAAATCCCTCAGAAGCAAGAATAATTATTGATAAAGCCTTAGCGGCTTGTCGAGCAAGAAATGCTGCTAGAAAAGCTAGAGAGGCTTCAAGAAGATCTGATTTAACAACAGTTAATACATGGGGAAAACTATCAGATTGTAAAAGCAAAGATCCAGTAGTTTCCGAAATCTTTATAGTCGAGGGAGATTCAGCAGCAGGATCAGCAAAAGAAGGAAGAGATTCTATGACTCAAGCAATTCTTCCTTTAAGAGGTAAAATTTTAAATGTTGAAAAAGCAAGATTAGATAAAGCATTATCTAATGAGGAAATTAAAACAATAATTACCGCTTTTGGCACTGGAATTGGAGCCGACTTTGATATTTCTAAATTAAGATATGACAAAATTGTAATTATGACCGATGCCGATGTTGACGGAGCACATATTAGAGTACTATTATTAACCTTATTTTATCGTTATTTTAGACCAATTGTTGAAGCTGGTCATGTGTATGCCGCTCAACCTCCATTATTTAGAATTAGATTTGGAAAAACACGTAAATATGTCCTTGATGAAAAAGAGAGAGATTCATATTTAGCTACTTTAAAAGAAAGCGATCGTACTCGTGCTGAAATTACCAGAATGAAAGGTCTTGGTGAAATGGACGCTGAGGAATTATATGAAACTACAATGGATATTAATACCCGAGTTTTAAGAAGAATCACAGTTGATGATTTAATAGCAGCTGATGCAATATTTGAAAAACTAATGGGAGAAGAAGTAGAACCAAGAAGACAATTTATAGAAGATAACGCAAGATATGCGGACGTCGATATTTAGTAAGTGGGGTGAAAAAATGGACAACGAAGAATTAAATAATTTAAATGAAATAGAACCAATTGACTCAGAAGAAGAAAGTACTGAAGAAACAGCAATTTATAGTGGCGAATTTCATGAAAGAGATAGTTTTACTCATAATAATATTGTTGATGAAGTAAAAAAATCTTTTATTGATTATTCTGCGAGCGTAATTATGGCTCGTGCCATTCCAGATTTAAGAGATGGTCTAAAACCAGTTCATCGTAGAATTTTATGGTCAATGTATGAAAATGGATATACTCCAGATAAACCTCATAAAAAATGTGCCACAACAGTAGGTAACGTAATTGGTTCCTACCATCCACATGGAGATACTTCAATTTATGAAGCAATGGTTCGTCTAGCTCAAGACTGGACAGAAAGATATACTCTCGTAGATGGACACGGAAACTTTGGTAATATTGATGGTGATGGAGCAGCTGCATATCGTTATACTGAATCTAGATTATCAAAAATATCATTAGAATTATTAAAAGATATTAATAAAGATACAGTAGACATGCAGTTAAACTTTGATGAAACTAAAAAAGAACCTTTGGTTTTACCATCAAAATTTCCTAATATACTTGTCAACGGAACCATGGGTATCGCAGTTGGTATGGCCACAAATATTCCACCACACAACCTAGGTGAAGTAATAGATGGCTGCATAGCGTATATAGACAACCCCGATATCGATACTAATGGATTAATGCATTATATTAAAGGACCTGATTTTCCAACTGGTGGTATCATACTAGGAAATAGCGGAATTAAAAAAGCTTATGAAACAGGTCGAGGAACAATTACTATTAGAAGTAAGGCAGAAATTGAAGAACATCAAAACCATAGTAATATTATCATTACAGAGGTTCCTTATGGTGTTAATACATCAGACTTAAAAACAAGAGTAGCAGAATTAGTTCATAATAAAATAATAGATGGCATATCTGACTACCATACTGATCTAAAAAATGGTGTAAAAATCACTATTACGCTAAAAAAAGATGCAAATCCTCAAGTTGTATTAAATAAATTGTATAAATTAACTAACTTTCAAACTACATTTGGAATAATATTCCTAATGATTGATGATAAAACACCTAGAGTTCTAGGCTTAAAAGATATAATTTCTAAGTATATTGATCATCAAAGAACAGTAATTGTTCGAAGAACAAAGTTTGATTTAAACAAAGCAGAAAATCGTGTTCATATTTTAGAAGGTTTAAAAATAGCTCTAGATCACATAGATGCTGTAATCAAATTAATTAGAGAATCTGCAACTGATGAAGAAGCAAAGAGTGGATTAATTAAGAATTTTGGTCTATCTGAAATTCAAGCTGATGCCATTCTTGAAATGAGATTAAGAAGACTAACTGGCTTAGAAAGAGAAAAAATTGAAAAAGAATTAGCTGATTTACTAGAATTAATTGAACAATTAAAAGCTATCTTAGCTAGTGATGAAAAAGTACTAGAAATCGTAAAACAAGAATTACAAGAAATAAAAGACAAATATGCGGATGAACGTCGAACTCATATCGATATGACCGCAATAGACTATATAGAGGATGAATCTCTAATTCCAAACGATAATGTAGTAGTTTCTCTAACTCATAACGGGTACATTAAGAGAATTACATCAGATAATTATAAAACACAAAACCGTGGTGGAGTCGGAGTTAAAGGAATGACAACTAATGAAGAAGACTACGTAGAATACATTTTAAATTTAGACTCACACGACCACTTATTGATTTTCACTAATAAAGGAAAAGTGTATAGAATTAAAGGTTATGAGGTACCTGAATATAGCCGTGCTGCTAAGGGATTACCAATAATCAACTTACTTCCAATTGAAAAAGATGAAAAAGTATCATCAATAATGTCAATTGCCGCTAAAGATGTATGCAAATATCTATTATTTGCTACAAAGAACGGATTAGTAAAACGAACAGATGTACGTGAATTTGAAAATATCAGAAAAACAGGAAAATTATGTATTGGATTAAAAGATAATGATGAATTGGTTGATGTAAAGAAAACCGATGGTGAATGTGACGTAATGCTTGCAGCAAGTTCAGGTAAAATGGCTGTATTTAATGAAAATGAGATAAGAGTTATGGGAAGAACAGCAAGCGGAGTAAAAGGAATTAATCTAGATGGATCTACTTGTGTAAGTTTAGAAACAACTAAAGAATCCGATAATATAATAATTGTTACAAAAAAAGGATATGGTAAGAAAACTATAATTTCTGAATTTAGAAAAACCAAAAGAGGTAGCAAAGGAGTTAAAGCTCTAAACGTTACCGATAAGAATGGTGAAATCGTTGCTATTAAACGAGTTATAGATAACTCAGATTTAATGTTGATAACTGATTCAGGAACAATTATTAGGATTCCTGTTGATCAAATATCACAGCTTGGTAGAGTTACCCAAGGAACGAGACTAATAAATCTTAAAGATAATCAACAAGTATCATCTATTAGCTTAATCCAAAAAAATGAAGAAGATGAAATAGTAGATACTGAAAATAATGTTGAAAACTCTAAAGAAGAATAGAAATATTCTTCTTTTTTTATTTCCCGGGAAATAAAAAGTAAACAAAATTTAAAAAATTCAGATTTTTAAAATCTGTAATTAATGTTTCACGTGAAACATTAATTCAAGAACAATACATAAAATATATTATAAAACTCAAAAATGACTAATATTGCTATATTTATTAATAGTTATAAACAATGTTTCACGTGAAACATAAAAAAACCATTAAAAAAATTGCAAACAGCAAAACCAAAATAAAAAAACTAAAAAAGCATCTTAATTACAAGAACTGATATTAAAAAAACAGCAATAGCAATTATAATATAACAAAGCGGACAAATAGTATTTTAAAATTTAATGTTTCACGTGAAACATTAAATTATGAACAGTACATAAAACACATTGTAAAACTTAGAGGTGAGTAATATAACTATATTTATTAATAGTTATCAACAATGTTTCACGTGAAACATCAATTATAAATATTAGGAAATTATTTAAGAAACTAAATAAAATATTTTATAGAACAATCAATTGCTAAAATTATTAAATAAATAGATAAAAAATATATATTTCATAAACAATGTTTCACGTGAAACATCTAAAAATTATCAAAAAAATATTTCCCGGGAAATAAAAAATTCACAAATATATAAAAACCTTAATTTTAAAAAATTGCTAAAATTGTTTCACGTGAAACATAATAAGTAATGATTGCCATTATAATTAAAAATATGATATTATTAAATTGCGCAATACATATGCAATAAACTGGTCAGATTCGGAAGAAAGCAGCCATATTTGCCTCTTTGTATGTGCGCTTTTTTTAGGAGTAAAAAATGAATGTTGATAAAATAATACAAGAACTAACAAAGTTAGTAAAAAAAGCTGAAAAAAATGATGAAAGTCCAGTTGCAGCAATTATTGTGGAAAATGGTAAAATCATTGCAAAAGCCTACAACAAAAGAAATAAATCACATAAAACTATAGATCATGCAGAAATAATAGCAATAACTAAAGCTAATAAAAAAATAAAAAACTGGAGAGCGAACAAATGTACAATGTATGTAACACTAGAACCATGTGAAATGTGCAAAACAGTTATCAAAGAGAGCAGAATAGAAAAAGTATATTATTTTCTAGAAAGAAACCAAGAAAAAAAGCAATATAAAAAGACAGAATTTAATAATATAAACAAAATGCAAAAAAATGTTGAAAACTTTACTAATGAATATCTAAATATAATGAAAAAATTTTGGCAAAATAAACGATAAAAAAGGTTTAATATGGTATAATAAATCTAGGGAGGAAATATGGCATATAAAGTATTATACCGTAAATATAGACCACAAGACTTTAACACCTTATTTGGTCAAAACACAATAAAAAAATTACTAATAGATTCTATAATTAATGATAAAATTTCACACGCTTATTTATTCTCCGGCCCTAGAGGAACAGGAAAAACAAGTACAGCAAAACTATTTGCTAAAACAATAAACTGTGAAAATCCTAAAGATGGTATACCATGCAATAAATGTATGCCATGCATTAACTATGAACAATCTCCAGATATAATTGAAATAGATGCTGCTTCAAATAATGGAGTTGATGAAATAAGAGATTTAAGAGATAACGCAAAAATATTACCTGCATTCAGTAAATATAAAGTATATATAATAGATGAAGTACACATGTTGTCACAAAGTGCTTGGAATGCGTTCTTAAAGATATTAGAAGAACCACCAAAGCATGTAATATTCATTCTAGCAACAACTGAAATCCAAAAAATACCAATAACAATCCTTTCAAGATGTCAAAGATTTAACTTTCAAAAAATTTCAGTTGAAATTATAGCAGAAAATATATTAAGAATTTCTAAATTGGAAAAAATAAAAATAAACCAAGAAGCCGCTAACTATATAGCTTCATTAGCTGATGGCGGTATGAGAGATGCTTTGAGTTTACTTGATCAATTATCAAAAGAAGAAAAAGAAATAACTGTGGATTTAATCCAGGAATCTTTTGGTGTATTAACTGAAAATGAGGTTGAAGAGATATTTAACTGTTTATCTAAAGGGGACATAGAAAAGCTTGAAGGAATATTCGATGAATATTCAAAAAAAGGATTGGACACAAACTTGCTAATTTCAAAAATATTAAACTACCTTTATACCTTGGAAATAGGGATAGTTTCTGGAAAAAAACACTTTTTATCAATAGATCAAATTAAAACAATGGCAAACGAACTAATAAAATGTTATAACAAGCAAGATGCCTTATTACTTATAAAAATGATTATTGTAAGTAATATTTCCCAAATTATTTCCCAAGAAAAAAACCCTGAAATTATTTCCCGGGAAATAATTTCAAAGCCAACCGAAGTAACAAGTGAAAAAGAAGAAAGTGCAGAATTAAAAATAGAATCAAAGCCTGTAATTTCCGATGATATTAAAAAAATTAGAATTAATAATGCATTTGTTGGAGCTTCAAAACAGGAAAAAGAAAAATTTAAAAAATCTTGGGAAATATTTATAAATAAAGAGATTGATAAATCAAATGTTGAAATGTTATCTCTTCTAGAAGATCTTTCTATCGAAGTTGTTTCGCCAACTAATGTATTGTTTTCAATAAAATCATCATCAACCGCACTTTTGTATAATGAAAAATCCAATTTAATAGAAGAAGAACTATTAAAAAGTGAAAAAATTAATATAAAAACAATATGCTTAACTGATGATGAATGGCAAAAAGAAAAAAAGCAATTTATAAAAAATAAAGACAAAGAATATAGTTACATAGATGAACCAAAAATTAACGAAGATGTTAAAATAATTGATTCAGCATTAGATATATTTGCAGAAGAGATTGTAGAAGTAAATTAGGAGGAAATAAAAATGAATATGCAAAATCTCATGGCGCAAGCCCAAAGAATGCAAAGAGACATTCAAAAAAAACAAGAAGAAATAAATAAAACTGAGTTTGAAGGCTCATCACAGGCTGTAAAACTTACTATAAATGGTAAAAAAGAAATAGTTAGTGTAAATATTGACAAAAGCATCATAACAGATGCAGATGATATAGATGCTTTAGAAGATATGATAAAAATTGCATTTAATGAAGCAGTAACTAAAGTAGAAAAAGAGACTGAAGCAAAATTAGGTGCATATGCTAAAGGACTAAACGGTTTATTCTAATGATTTATCCAAAAATCCTTGAAGAATTAATCGAATATTTTAAAAAATTACCAGGTATAGGAGAAAAATCTGCAGAACGATTGGCTCTATCAATAATAGAATCATCAGAGGATGACATAAATCTATTTTCTAAAACTATGATAAATGCCAAAAAAGAATTACATCCATGTGAAATATGTGGAAATTTGACCACTAACAAAAATTGTCAAATATGTGAGAGTGATAATAGAAATAAAAATCTTATATGTGTAGTAGAAGATTATAAGAGTATATTTGCACTTGAAAAGATGGGAAAATTCCAAGGCGTATATCATGTTCTTAATGGATTAATATCACCAATTAATGGAATAACCCCATACGATTTAAATATTGATAGTTTAATAAAGAGATGTGAAGAAGGAACAAATGTTGAGTTAGTTATAGCACTAAAACCAACAATAGAAGGAGAAACAACAACTCAATATTTAAATAAAATATTAGAAAAATCAAAAGTTAAAGTAACTAGATTATCCTATGGATTACCAGTTGGCGCTGAATTAGATTATTTAGATTCTTTAACACTAGAAAGAGCATTTGAAGATAGAAAAAATGTATAGCATATAAATTATCTAAATAACATATAAATAAGTATGATCAAAAAAATAATAAATAGAATAATATTTGCATTCATAAGTATTTATAGTTTAGATTTACTACTAAGGGGATTTAATATATTTATTCCAATAAATTACTATACACTGCTAATAGTTATATTGCTAGGTTTTCCTGGAATTATAATGCTAGCTCTATCATTTTTCTTTCTAATTTGAAAGAGTGATGTAATATGACAGATAACATAATTAAATATCTTCAAAATGAAATAAATGAGAAAATGATTTCTCATGCTTTTTTAGTTGAAACAAATAACTGTGATAAATTATGCGAAGATGTCCATGATCTTTTTGTAAAAAATAATTTAATAGAAGAAAAAAATATTAACAACAACATTAGCATCAAAATAATTGAACCAGAAAACAATCTGATTGATCGTTCAAAGATATTAGATTTACAAAAATTTACCATAACAACATCAGTACTAGATACTATTAAAATATATTTTATTAAAAATGCAGAATTAATGAATTCATCAGCTTATAATAAATTATTAAAAGTCCTTGAGGAACCATCAAATAATGTTATAGGATTCCTAATTACAAAAGATGATAGTCAGATTATTCCTACTATTAAGAGTAGATGCAAAAAATTCGTACAATATTATCAAGAACAAGAAAAAATCATTACAAACCAAAATCTTTGTGAAAGAATAATAACTGCAGCAAGTCTTTCATATGAAGAAATCATAAAATTAAAACAAGAATTATTAGGATATGAAAAAATAGACATTATTAATATAATCCAAAATACAAAAGAACTCATAAATAATAAAATTACAACTTCTGCAGATATTTCTTTACTTGCAAACTATTACAAAATATTAGATAATATAAAAGAATTAATAAAAAGCAACGTAAATATAGAATTATCATTAGATAAATTATTTATAGAAATGAGGAAATAACATGGAAGTATGCGGAATTGTATATAAAGATGCCGGTAAAGTTTATTATTTTAATAGAAATGATTTAACTTTAAAAAAAGGAGACTATGTAATTGTTGAAACTGAAAAAGGAGAACAATTTGGTAAAGTAGAATTCGTAGACGACAGAAATATAGAATATGAACTTAAAAATGTTTTAAGAATGGCCACAAAAATGGACTATGATAAATATTTAAAATCATTAAAAGAAGCTAAAGACACGTTAAAAGTTGCAACAAATTATGCTAATGAATTAGGCCTAGATATGCAATTTGTTGATGCATCATATACATTTGACCATAAGCAGTTAATAATTAATTTTATTGCTGATGAAAGAATTGACTTTAGAGAACTAGTTAAAATGCTTGCTGCAAAATACAAAGTCAGAATTGATTTACATCAGATTGGAGTAAGGGATAAGGCAAAAGAAATCGGTGGTATAGGACCCTGTGGAAGACCTCTTTGCTGTACTTCATTCCTAAATAGATTAGATACTATTTCTATAAACATGGCTAAGAATCAAAATATCGCTTTGAATCCAAATAAAATTAATGGTAGTTGTGGTCGTTTGCTATGTTGTCTTGCATATGAAGATGAAATATACTCAGAATGTCGAAAAAACATTCCTCAAGTCGGTTCTACAGTGAAATATAAAGGCAAAGAGTATAAAGTAATCTCAAATGATTTACTAGCTGGTAAATATACAATTGATAAAGACGGAGAGGAAATTGAAATAGATATCCGTGAAAAATAATGAAGTAAACGATTTATACAATTATGGATATAAAATAGTTCAAAATAAGGACTATTTTAAATTTTCTTTAGATTCTATTCTCTTAGCAGATTTTGTTAATATTAAATTTACAGACAAAAAAATGCTAGATTTGTGTACTGGTAATGCACCAATACCAATTATCTTATCAGATAAAATAGACATGATAACGGCGGTAGAACTCCAAAAAGAAGTATATGAACTTGCTAAAGAATCTATAAAAATTAATAAAATAAATAATATTAAACTAATAAACGACAATATTAAAAATTACCAGGAATATTTTTTGCCGAATGAATTTGACATAATAACATGTAATCCACCATACTTTAAATATCAAAAAGATTCCATAATTAATGAGAATATGATAAAATCAATTGCTAGGCATGAAATTGAAATTACATTAGAAGAAATAATTCAAATATCTGAACGCTTATTAAAACCAAAAGGAACATTTTATCTTGTCCACCATTCAGAAAGATTAATTGAAATTATAAATTTACTTCAAAAGTACCATTTTGGGATAAAAAGACTAGAATTTGCTTATAATGATTATGAATCTAACTGTAATGTAGTTTTAATAGAAGCTATGAAGGGTGGTAAGAATAATACCATTATTGAAAAACCACTAATAACAGCAAATTATCGAGGTGATATATTATGAAATTAATAGTAGGATTAGGAAATCCAGGACAAAATTATCAAAATACTCGCCATAATATTGGCTATATGGTGTTAGATAATTATCTTGGAAACGTTAACTGGAAAACAGATAAACTAGCATACGTATATAAGAATAATGATGTAATTTATATTAAACCAACAACATACATGAATCTATCTGGCTGTGCAGTAGAATATTACTTAAATTACTATAAAATTGAAATTAAAGATTTATTAGTAATTCAAGATGATATGGATCTTGATATAGGCTGTATTCGTCTTAAAAAGAACAGTTCATCTGGCGGACACAATGGTATTAAGGATATCATTAAATTTCTTAATACTAACGATTTTTTACGTTTAAAAATTGGTATTTCAAAACCAGATAATGATGTAATAGATTACGTTTTATCAAAGTTTAATAAAGAAGAGCAACAAATACTAAACGATTCCTTTAGTAAGTCGAATTCTATTTTAGACGATTTTATTAATGACATAGATGTAGAAAGATTAATGAATAAATATAATTAAAATGAAGACCTTGGAAGATATTTTTAACAATATTGATTCTACCAATATTAGTGGCTTAACAGATGAATTAAAAGTATTATATATAAATTATTTATATGAAAAAGATAAAAAATGCCAAATAATACTTACCAGTAATCTATACCAAGCTACTAAATATTATGATTTATTAAGGACCTACAACGATAAAGTCCTTCTTTTTCCGATGGATGAATTTCTAACATCAGTAGCTGTTGCAATATCTCCAGATTTAAAAGTAAAGAGACTAGAAACTCTCAATATAATTAATAATGATAAAGATTATATAGTAGTAACTAACTTAACCGGATTTTTAAAATTTGTTCCTACTTCAAAAACATTAGAAAAACTTGTAATAAAATTAGATGTAAATAAAGAAATAAATCGAGCTACCTTCGAAGAATTACTAGATAAATTCGGATACAACAAAACCTCAATAGTATCTTCCTCAGGTGAGTATTCAATTAGAGGTTTTGTAATTGATCTTTTTCCATATAATATGGATAATCCTATAAGAATCGAACTCTTTGGAAACACGGTAGAAAAAATAAAATCATTTGATTCTGAATCTCAGTTATCAATAAAAAATCATAATTTAATTGAAATATTACCTTATGATGAAATTAACACAAACGAAAACACTAATATCTATGAACTAATGAATCATCCTAAAGTAATATATATTGATGAAGAATCAATAATGTCATCATACAATACACTTCAAGATCAAATTATAAATTATAAAAAAGAAAAGAATATAGATTCTTCATATAAATATATGTTTAATCTAGAAGAAATAGATATTAAAGATTCATATAAATTATCAACTTTTAATACAAAAGGGTCATTAGATTTACAAAGTAAAAGTTTAGATAATTTTAATACCAACTTTAATATTTTAAAAATGTTTGTTGAAAAAAATCTTTCTAAGAACAAAATAATATTCAGCTTAACTAACGAAAAAACCATAAAATATATAGAAGAAATTTTCGAAATCAGCAAAGATAAAAAATATGAAGCAGGGAAGATTTACTTAGAAAAGAATAAATTAAATAATGGCTTTATTATTAATAATACAATATATATTAGTGATAATGACATTGAAAATAAAGGTATAAAACATTCTTACAATAATACAGTTAAAATAGGCCGTAAAATAAAAGACTTTAATGACATCAAAAAAGGAGATTATGTTGTTCACACAGCACATGGTATTGGTATTTATAATGGAGTTGTTACCTTAACTCAAAATGGTATTCAAAAAGATTATCTTCAAATAAACTATGCAGGAAATGATAAAATATATATTCCTGTAGAAAAAATAAATACAATTTTTAAATATTCAGATGGGGATGGGGTACCACCAAGAATCAATAGATTAAATTCTCCAAGTTGGGAAAAAACAAAATCTCATGTTAAATCAAAAGTTAAAGATATATCTAAAGAATTATTAAAATTATATGCCGAAAGAGCAAAGATAAAAAGTCCTATATTTAAGGAATATCCAGAAGATTTAGTTTTTGCAAATAATTTTGAGTACATTGAAACTAAGGATCAATCAAAATGCATCAGAGATATATTACACGATTTAAGAGTAGACAAGCCAATGGATCGTTTATTATGCGGAGATGTAGGATTTGGTAAAACAGAAGTTGCATTTAGAGCAATATTTAATACTATTATAAATGGATTTCAAGTAGCATATCTTTGCCCAACTACTATTCTATCTAGACAACAATATAGTAGTGCCATTAATAGATTTAAAGATTTTGCTATTAATATTGAAATAGTTAATAGATTTACAACGCAAAAAGAATTTAATAGAATTTTAAAAGAACTAGAGGAAGGAAAAATAGATTTAATATTTGGTACTCATAAACTATTTAATGAAAAAATAAAGTATAAAAACTTAGGACTATTAGTAGTCGATGAAGAGCAAAGATTTGGTGTAACACAAAAAGAAAAAATTAAAGAATTAACCAAAAATATTAATGTTTTAACTTTATCTGCTACTCCAATTCCAAGAACTTTAAAGATGGCTATGACAGGACTTAAAGACCTATCAATCTTAGATACAGCTCCAGAGGACAGATATCCTGTTCAAACATATGTAATTGAAGAATCTGATACTTTAATAAAAGAAGCAATATATAAAGAATTATCAAGAAATGGGCAAGTATTTTATCTATTTAATAATGTATCAAAAATAGAAGAGGAAGCAAACCGCTTAAAAAAATTAATACCAGAAGCTAAAATTTGTTATGCCCATGGTCAAATGGATAAGCAAACTCTAGAAAATGTTGTTGAAGAGTTTATTGATAAAAAATATGACATTCTTGTTTGCACAACAATAATTGAAACTGGCATTGATATTTCAAATGTTAATACTTTAATTATTATAGATGCACAAAATTATGGGCTAAGTCAGTTATACCAATTAAGAGGACGTGTTGGAAGAAGTAATAAAATAGCGTATGCATACTTAACTTATGATAAAAGAAAAATGCTAAATGAAACAGCTACTAAAAGATTATCAGCAATTAAGGAATTTACTGAACTTGGATCTGGCTATAAAATTGCCATGCGTGATTTAGCCATTAGAGGAGCAGGAGATATTCTTGGTAGCGAACAGGCCGGTTTCATAGATTCCGTTGGTATCGAAATGTATACTAAATTAATTGAAGAAACAATGAATGAACTTCATGGAATTAAAACACCAGACGAGCCATTAAATGACAAAACTTTAATAAATGTTGACACTCATATTGACGAATCATATGTATCGGATGAAAGTGTTAGAATAGAAATACATCAGTTAATAAATCAAATAAAAGACTACGCTTCATTAACTAAAATTAAAGAAGAAATAGAAGACCGTTTTGGTAGAATTGACGAAAAAATGGAAATTTACATGTATGAAGAATGGTTTGAAAAATTAGCATTAAATTTAAATATTAATAATGTAATTCAAACAAGAACTTACATAGAATTATATTTACCTCCAGAGGTATCTACAAAACTTAATGGAGAAAAATTATTTTTACAGTTATATTCAATAAATCCAAAATTCACTATCAAATATTTATCAAAAAGAATCATAATACGATTACCAATCATCAACCTAGAAAAACATTATTTATACTACTTAGTAGATTTATTAGAAGAAATATCAAATGATATAGCATAAAAATAAACAAAGTATCCAAAATATATATGTGATGTATGTGAGTTATATTCGTAAAATAGATGAACTAGGAAGAATAGTTATTCCTAAGGAGATAAGAACAAAATTAAAAATTCAAGAAAATGAGAATATTTTAATTGATCTTAATGATGAAAAGATATCAATTGCAAAGTATTCATTTTTATCCAATTATCAGAAATTTATAAATGAATTATGCAACCAAGTAATAGAAATCTATCACATTAATATAATTATTAAAGATCAAGAAAAAGAAATTTTTAATAATTATACAGAACATAAAAAATATCAATTCGAAGAATTAATCATAAAAGAATCAATCAACTTAGGTAGAATAACTATCTACTCTGATTATGAAGAAGGTATTAAGAATCTAATTAAATTAATAGCTAGAATTCTAACAATTTATCTAGAAAACTTATAAAAATAACTAACATTCTTGATTTTAAAAATAACCTGTGCTAAAATCTTCTTATTAAGCGAAGAAGGAAAGAGTAATTAATAACTAATTATAAAGAGAGTTCTCATGTGCTGAAAGAGAATTAATTGGTATTAATGAACATGGCTCTGGAGTTTAAACGTTCATCCGCGTTAAGGATAAAGAGCATGAGATAATCATGAATTAAGGTGGTACCGCGGAAATATCCGTCCTTTAGTTCATGATTTTTTTAATGAAAGGAATGATAAAAATGGAAAAAGAAAAGTATTATATCTCTACCGCAATAGCATATGCATCTGGAAAGCCTCATATTGGGAACACCTATGAAATCGTCCTTGCAGATGCCATTGCAAGAAACAAGAGATTAGAAGGTTATGATGTTTATTTTCAGACTGGAACCGATGAACATGGTGAAAAAATTCAGTTAAAAGCTGCTGAAGCGGGATTAACACCTCAGCAATTTGTCGATGAAAAAGCCGCAGAAATAAAAAGAATTTGGGACTTAATGAACACTACTTATGATAGATTTGTTAGAACATCAGATCCTCATCATAAAGAAGTAGTTCAACATATCTTTAAAAAACTATACGATCAAGGAGATATTTATTTAGATAAATATGAAGGTTGGTATTGTACCCCATGTGAATCATTCTTCACCGAAACTCAATTAGTAGATGGTAAATGTCCTGATTGTGGAAGAGATGTTGAAAAGAAAAGTGAAGAAGCATACTTTTTTAAACTTTCAAAATATCAAGACAAACTAATTAAATATATAGAAGAACATCCAGAATTTATTCAACCTGAATCTAGAAAAAATGAAATGATTAATAATTTCCTAAAACCAGGTCTTCAAGACTTATGCGTATCACGTACAGCATTTGATTGGGGTGTAAAAGTAGATTTTAATGACAAACATGTAGTATATGTTTGGATTGATGCATTATCTAACTATATAACATTCCCAGGTTATGACGTAGAAGAGAGTTCCGACTTCTTTAAAAAATATTGGCCAGCTGATTTACATTTGATAGGTAAGGATATAATTAGATTCCATACAATTTATTGGCCTATCATTCTAATGGCTTTAGGAGTAGAACTACCAAAACAAGTTTTTGGGCATCCTTGGTTATTAACTAGTTCAGATAAGATGAGTAAATCAAAAGGGAATGTTTTATATGCCGATGATTTAATTGAAAAATATGGTTTAGACACAATTAGATATTATGTGCTTCATGAAATACCATTTGCTGATGATGGAAATATAACAGAAGACCTAATTATAGAAAGAAACAATTCAGATTTAGCTAATATTCTTGGGAACTTAGTAAATCGTACTATTTCAATGAGCTATAAATATTTTGATGGTATAGTTGAAAATACCAAAGTAAATGATAAAGAAGATGAAAATTTAATAAAACTAGTTGAAGAATTGGGTTCTAAAGTTAAACAAGATATGGATAAATTAAGAATAGCAGATGCAATTACCGATATCTTTGAAGTATTAAGGGCAGCAAATAAATATATAGACGAAACAACACCTTGGGCTCTAGCTAAAGATGAAACAAAAACAGATCGATTAAAAACAGTTTTATATAATTTAATAGAGACTATAAGAGTATGCGCCGTATATTTACAAGCATTTATTCCCGATACTAGTGAAAAAATATTTGATTTATTAAATACAGACTTAACTTCATATGAAAGTACAAAAACTTTTGGTCAATACCCATCTGGAACTAAATTAAAAGAACCACAAATCTTATTTACTCGTATTGAACAAGGTGAAAAATAATTCACCTTTTTTGAAAGGAAAAAATATGTTTACAGATACACATTGTCACATTTTATCAAATGAATATTATAATCCTGATGAACTAATTAAAAACCTTAAAGATAATAATATTAGAAGAATAATAATAAATGGTTATACTCCCAAAACAAACAATGAAGTTTTAGAAACATCGCAAAAATATGAAGAAGTATTTGGTGCACTTGGTCTTCATCCAGACAATATAGATGAAGACTGGAAAATAGTATTTAATCAAATTAAAAGTAACTATCAAAATCCAAAAATAATAGCGATTGGAGAAATTGGTTTAGATTATTATCACAATAAAGATAATAAAGAAAAACAAATACAACTTCTTGAAGAATTTTTAAAACTAAGTGAAATAACTAAACTGCCAGTTATAATTCATAATAGGGATGCAACAGATGATTTAATAAGGACTTTAAAAAAATTTCATACGACAGGAATTATTCATTGCTTTTCAGGAAGTCTAGAAACAGCCAGAGAATATATAAAACTAGGATACAAATTAGGCATCGGAGGAGTATTAACCTTTAAAAATTCTAAATTAAGAGAAGTCTTAAAAGAAATACCTCTAACATCTATTTTACTTGAAACCGATAGCCCATATTTAACTCCAGCTCCGCTTCGTGGACTTCCTAATGAACCAATGTACTTAAAATTTGTAATAGATGAATTAGTCAAAATATATAACCTTCCAAATGAAGAAATTGCAAATATTCTAGAATCAAATTTTCATGATATTTTTGACATAACCAAATAATCATGCTAAAATTATTTTAGAATGTAGGTGACAAAATGAAAGTATTCAAATATATTTCTCAACTTATTATAGTATTAGCTTTTGTTTTTATGTGCACCGAAGCTACCATTCCTCAAAGTACAACGAAAACATCTAATAACAATTTAAATAAAACACTAGATTTACACGCTATGGCGATAAAATATGAAGAAATAGTACGTAATGATTTATATACACCACTAGATGTTTATAATGGAGATTTAACTGGATATGCTGCAGATTGTCCTTTATGTAATGGTCACCTTGGATGTAATGGCCAAAATGTTTTAGACAAAACAACAACTTATGAAGATAAAGATTATGGTACTGTTAGAATAGTAGCATCATCTAGAAATTTAGCATGTGGATCTATTATTCAATTTGATGGTAATATAATCAATGAAGAAGGAATGATTACGGCAATAGTTCTAGATCGTGGCGTTTTAGGAACCGATATTGATCTATTAGTAGAATCAGAAGAATTTGCCTCAAAATATATAGGAAGACATTTAATTAGCTATAATATTTTAAGGTTTGGATATCACAGATAGTTTAAAACTATCTTTTTTTATGCTAAAATTCACTTAGAGGTGTTATATGGAACAGCATATATTTAAAAAAAAATATGGTCAAAACTTTCTAAATGATTCAAACATCTTAGAAAAAATATATAAATCTATTAATCCAAATGAAGACGATCTTATTATTGAAATAGGACCAGGTTCGGGAAATCTAACTAAATGGTTACAAAAATTTAATGCGAACATAGTGTGTTATGAAATTGATACTTCATTAAAAGAAAGACTAAATTTAATTAAAAATGACAAAACTACTTTTCTTTTTAAGGATTTTCTTGAAACTAATATATTAGAAGATATAAAAGACATAAAATATAAAAACATTTATTTCGTTGCTAATATTCCATATTATATTACTACTCCGATAATTGAAAAAATAGCATTATCAAATCTAAATCCAATTTCTCTTACCCTAATGATGCAAAAAGAAGTTGGAGAAAGACTTAGTGCTAAACCAAAAAGTAAAGATTATGGATATATAACAGTATTCTTAAACTATTTTTATGATATTAAAATCTTATTTAATGTTAATCGTAATTGCTTTTTCCCTAAGCCAAATGTTGATAGCGTTGTCATACAATTTTTATCAAAACCTAAAAATAACACTGATTTCAATAAATTCAACAATCTCATAAAAAATGCATTTAAATTTAAAAGAAAGAATTTACGGAATAATTTAAAAGGTTATGATTTAAACAAAATAGAAGCAATTTTAAAAGAAGATGGTTATTCACTTTTAGATAGAGCAGAAAGTATTCCATTAGAAACATATATAAAAATTACAGATAATTTATAATAAATTATCTTTTTTTTGCATAAATATATCTAGGTGGCTTATGGATTTAAAAAAAGGAGATCAAGTAACGAGAAAAAGTTATAATCATGATATTGTCTTTAAAATACTAAATATAGAAGAAAACATATGCTATTTAAAAGGAATAAATATAAGATTATTTGCTGATAGTCCAATTGAAGATTTAGTAAAATATGAAGAAGATGTTAAAGATAGTTTTGGCGATAATATCAAAGAACCAGATTTATTGGACCGAGATGAATACTTTTACTTGCCAGCAAGAATTCTCCACTGTGATGGTGACAATGAATACTTAAATAGATGTTTAAACTACTACAAGAATAATAACCTTCAGGCAGTCGGAAAAGTATTAAAAGAAGAAGAAATGCCATACAAAATAGGAAAATTATTAAAAGAATATGAACCCGATATTTTAATCCTAACAGGACACGATGCCTATTTTAAAAAAAGAAATGATAAAAAGGATTTAAAAAATTATAAGAATTCTAAGTATTTTTGTGCAGCAGTAAAAGAAGCTCGAAAATATGAAAAAAATCACGAAAAGCTAGTTATTATTGCTGGTGCATGTCAAAGTAATTATGAAGAATTAATAAAATCTGGTGCAAATTTTGCATCAAGCCCAAAACGAGTAAATATCCATGCCTTAGATCCAGCAATTATAGCTACCACAATAGCATTAACGAATAAGCAAGAAACAATAGATTTAATTGAGCTTTTAAATAAAACAAAATATGGTTCAAATGGAATAGGGGGAGTTATTTGTAATGGACTTATGTATGTGGGGTATCCAAGATGATTGAAAGCATTAAAAGCAAAATAAAAAATAATTTAAACCAAGAAGTAAAAGTTATATCTAAAGAAAATCGAAACCGAAATGAAGTATTTTATGGATACATAACTGAGTGCTATGCCCATGTATTTATCGTATCAAATCACATTGAAAGAAAGAGCTATAGTTATAACGATATCCTTAGTAAAGATATTTTAATAACATTTCTATAAACTATTGCATTTTTAATTGAAACGCTTTAAAATTAAATTAACGAACATATGAGAGGAGTGATGTTATGCAAATTACATCAGTTAGTGTACGTAAAGTTGAAAAAGAAGGATCACATATGAAAGGACTAGCATCAGTTTTAATCGATGATGCATTTGCCGTTCATGATATCCGAATCATTGAAGGAGAGAACGGACTATTTATCGCAATGCCTAGTAGAAAAACTGCTACTGGATACAGAGACATAGCTCACCCTATCAATTCTGACGTACGTAAACAATTCGAAGATGCTATTTTTGAAGAATACAAAAAAGCAGAAGCACCTGTAGAAGAATAAGTTCACAATGTGAACTTTTTTTTATACATAAATTAATCAATAAAGCATAAATATTATTGGAGGATTTATGGATAAAATAATTGATAACCCAGTATATTCACATATAATAAAACTAAACGATCGAAAAAGTATAGTTATAAGTGGAATTAAAAAAATAATAAGTTTTGATGATAAAGAGTTTAATTTAGAATCCATTATGGGCAATATAATAATTAAAGGAGAAAACCTTGAAATGGTAAAATTAGACACCATAGAAGGGAATGTTTCTATTAAAGGAAAAGTTAATTCCTTTAGTTATACTGATATTCGCGCTAAAGAAGATAGCTTAATTGCTAAATTATTTAAATAATGAATCAACTAATTCAAATAATCATTTCAATTATAATTGGCATCATATATGGAATAATATTTACAGTATCTAAAAACAAAAAATTATTTACTCTTGTATGTACTATTATTGTAACTACCCTATATATTTATTTAATCTATTTATTAAATAATGGTACAATCAATTATATTTTAAAAATAAATCTTATATTAGGTTTTTTAATATATAATTACGTGTCAAATTTAACAAAAAAAGTGTAAAGTAAAGTAGAAAGACTTTTATTAATAATTCTAAATGATATAATTTATGGTAGGAGAGTGTTTGATATGGGAAAAATTACCAAAAAAGCTAAACGCCGTTTCTTAATTTGGTCTCTATTAATCGTGATTATTATTTCTTATTTAGCAGTTTTTTCAATCCATTATTGGACTCAAATACTCGCTAACAAAAAAGAAAAAGCAAAATTAGAAGTAGAATATAATGAATTACTTAGAACAGAACAAGACTTAAAATCACAAATTACTAAATTACAAAATCCAGACTATGCAGCCGAATATGCTCGTGAAAAATTCATGCTATCTAAAGATGGTGAAGTAAATATTAAATTACCTGATGAACTTGAAAAATAGCCCCATATATGCTAATATAATTGCACATGGGGCCGTTTTTGGCTTCGACAAAAGAATATTTTGCTTTATGTGCAAGTGGTTGCTGACCTAATCAGCAAACAGTTAAAATAACTGACAAATTTAATTTTAATACTGATCTAGCATTTGCCTAATTAAAGGCACGGATCACTGGCTATAAATTAATTCTACAGAGTTTATAGTTGGTTCATAATAGTAGAATATATTTAATAAATTGCTTAGTTTATTGAACGAAATTTAATAAGCTCAGTTAGTGATTCTTTAGATAATTTGCGGGGCACTAATGAAATAACAAATTATCTAAACTTGTAGAGCATATTGAGAAATACTTTTGGACACCAGTTCGATTCTGGTCGGCTCCACCATTTAAGCTTCTAAAGAACTAATAAGGTTCTTTTTTTTATTCCCCTGTAATGATATAATTAAATAAGGAAGTGATTACTATGGAATATAATAAAGTAAAAGATGCCGCTAATATCATTAAAAATTCTAATTATGTTATAAATAATCCAGAAAAATATAAAAATAAGTGGAATGATTTGTTTGGTAACAAAAATCCTATAAACTTAGAATTAGGTATGGGCAGAGGGGATTTTATCATTAATATGGCCTTAAAATATCCAAATATTAATTTTATAGGATTAGAATTAAACGAGTCACAAACTGCTACAGCCGCAACTAGGCTTAATAATCAAAAAATAGCTAATCTAAAATTAATATGTGCTGATGCTAAAAATATTGTTAATTATTTTGGAAAAGAAATTGATACAATTTATTTGACTTTTTCAGAACCATGGCCAAAAAAACACGATGAATCAAAAAGATTTACTCACATTAGCTATTTAAAACTATATGATAGAATCTTTAAAAAAAATAAACATATAATTTTAAAAACTGATAACAAAGGGTTATTTGCCTATTCACTTGAAACCCTATCACAGTATTGGTATGAATTTAATCGTGTGAGTTTAGATCTTCACCATGATGAAGATCCTATACCAAATATAATGACTGATTTTGAAAAACAGTACTTTAAAGAAAACAGACCAATATATTATGTTGATGCAAGTTTTAAAGACTAATATAATATGTAATTTAGTCCTAAAACCTTGATTAAACAGTCGAAAAAAGATAAAATACTATTAGGAGGTAAATAATGGAAGGAAAAGTAAAAAATTGGTTATTAGGAATTGGAATAGCAATCATTTTAATTATTCCTATGATTGTCAATTCAATTAATAGTAATAGAGTCGAAGTTAAAACATTTTCTGATTTCGAAAAATCAGTAGGTAATCTTAACTTTGCATTATTTTATGTAGGAACTACAGATAAGGATGAATATGGTCCATATAAAGATTTTTTAATTAATCTAAGAAAACAAAATAAAATTACTGTATTCACTGTTGATACATCAAAACTAACTTCAGAAGAAAGATCTAAGTTAAAAGAATACAATAGTGAATTTCAAATGGAAAACGTATTTGGAATTATTAAAGATGGAAAAGTTGTTTGGGCTTCATCAAACAAATTATCTGAAAAAGATTTACAAATCAGAATTGATAAATATTTAAATAACATAATTCCAGATGATGAAATAGCATATAAAACAGTTTCTACATACAAGGAATACATGGATTTAGTTAATAGTAAAAAAGTTACAATGGCAGTATTTGGAAGAAATTCATGTGGTTGGTGTAATAAATATAAACCAGTTTATAATGAAGTAGCAGATGAAGAAAAAGTGGACATTTATTATTTTGATTCAGACTCATTTGATAAAAATGAATATTCAAAAATTATGAACTCTGGGCTAATGATTCCTGCATCATGTGCTAAGAATAAAGAAGAAGCTCCACTATCATCAGGATTTGGGACTCCATTAACAATTTTTACTAAGAACGGCAAAAGCTTTGACTGTATTAGTGGATATGTTGATAAAGACGCTTTAGTAGCTAAACTAAAATCAGTTGGATTAATTAAATAGAAAGAGGAATATTATGGCTTCTACATACGAATTAGTGCGTGAATTCAGACGCAAATATCCAGCAACAATATGTTGGAGAATCAAACAACATTGCAAAATTATAGATAAGAATCTAAATCCTAATGAAAGAGTTAATTTTGCATTTGCAGCTCAATATAATGCTTCTCACGGAAGTATCTTTGACACAGGAGTTTTAGCTCTAACCAATGAAAGATTAATAATTGCTCAAGATCGTATCATTATTGGCTATCGCGTAAACACAATTACGCCAGATCTTTACAATGACTTAGAAGTGAATGCGGGTATAATTTGGGGAATGATAACAATAGATACAATTAAAGAAACTGCAACATTTTCTAATATTTCTAAAAGAGCTCTACCTGAAATTCAAAAGAACATTACTGCATTTATGATAGAAGCTAAGAAAAAATATAAATCAAGAGAAGAAGAAAAGGATTCTAAATAGAATTCTTTTTTCGAAAGTGGTGAAATAATGAAAAAATTATATACTGTAATATTTATAATTAGTATTCTTTTTATTATCTTTCTCATTGTGATTCTATCACCTAAAAATTACGTCTTAAATTACGTAATTAATGATATTAAGATAACAGAAGAGTATCAAAAAGATAATCATGGATATCTCTATATTCTAAACAGTGAAGAAATAGATTATCCCATATTTCTCCACAAAAATTATACTAGAAAGAGAAAACATATTACAACCATTGAAAAATATGAAGAAAAAGATGAAACATGCTTAATAGTAAATATAAGTGGTGAAAAAAAGTCAATTTGTTCTCAAAAAGGCAATCTTATTGATGCAAATACTACCAGCAGTGCTATGAAGAAACTAATAGGATATGATAGTAAAAAGCCAGAAGTTCAAAGTACATACCAAAATATTTCAATATATAATAAGTCCAATCGTTTCCTAATCTGGAATTATAAGGGTTTTTATAGTATCCCCGATTTAGATGAGGATTTAAACAAATTTTTTAATAAGGACAATTATCAAAACAGCTTAACATATCAATCAAACAATTTATTATTTTTCCCAGATTACGATTCGGAATATTTCTTTACTAAATTATATGTTTATGATATTAACAAAAAAACATTAAAATCAATAATAAGTGATTTTGAAATATCATATGAAAGTTTTTTCCTAGGAGTATATAAAAATAAGGCATACCTTGTAGATAAGAAAAACAAATTTGAATATGAAATAGACTTAAAAAAATCTAAATTCAATATTATTTCTAAAGAAAATACATGTAGAATACTAGAAAATAATGTATGGAAAAATGAATCCTTAACAAAAGTAATTAATCAAGAAATTAAATTTTCAAACAAAGAAATATATAATTACTATTTAGATAATAGTACATTGTATTTAACTATCGACAATTATCCCATTATAATAAGTAATCTAAAAGTTAAACAAATAGTCAAGAGTAATGGCAGTAAAGTATATTATTTAAGTGAAGATAAACTTTATAGTTATGATTATTTAAAAAATGAAGAACTATTATTAAAATATCCAGAATGGAATTTTAATTATTCAAATCATATTTTTATCTTTGATTAGCATTTTTAAATAATATGAATATCCTAAAATAGGAGTGATTCAAATGATTGATTTATTTAATGAAGATGATAATCAAAGTTTCAATTATTATACTGTCAAAAAAGGAGATAGTTTGTGGGCGATCGCAAAGGATAATAATGTAAGCTTAAAGCTATTAGCAGCCTTGAATGGAATAAATCCAAATGATTATATATATCCAGATCAAGTATTAATATTTCCCAATAAAGGATATTCATACTATATTACCAAAGAAGGAGATACCCTAAATTTAGTATCGGATACTTTTCAAACAGATAATATGTCTATAGTAAAACAAAATCCTACAATATATCTTCAAGAAGGACAATTAATCGTAAATAAAATAAGCTAAAATAGTTTATTTTATTTTTTTATTTTAAACTATGATATAATAATAATAGAATAGAGGGTGATAAGATGATCTTAAAGAAACCATACGCTTTTCTAATTAAACATTTCAAAAATATTCACTTAGCATTATTATTAATTATTATCTATATCACTGTTGGATTTCAAAAAATACTAAGTTTCTTTAGCAACTACAACTCAACAACAAATTTTGTTGGAGAAGTAGCAGCTGGAAATTATGTCCCAATTACAATGTTCATTGCGGTTGTAATTGTCATTATATTTTCAATATTAATGTATTTATTAATGAAACAAAAAAAGAAGCCTAGTTTATTTTATTTATTAAGTACAGGATTTTATAGTTTAACCTTCATCGCTCAAATAGTTTCATATAATGTTATAAAAAAATTAGAATATGGAACTATGGACGAACGAACCGCCCTAGCCTACAATGATATTTTCACCATAATGTTCGTTATTAACTTTTACTTTATTATTGCAAGTGCGATAAGATCAGTTGGATTTGATGTAAAAAAATTTAACTTTAGTAAAGACTTAGAAGAACTTGAAATCAAAAGTGAAGATAATGAGGAATTTGAATTTGTTCTTGGTAATGATTCATTTAAATGGAAAAGAAAACTAAGAAGAGCAATAAGAGAGTTTAAATATTATGTAATCGAAAATAAATTCTTTATTTCAATAATTGCAGGTGTTGTAGTTGGTGTAACTGCAATTGTTGTATTACTAAATGTAACGCTCTTAAATCGTCGCTACAGTATCGGCAGTACTCTAAAAACAGATGCATTTAATTATACTTTAAAAAATGTTTATGTTAGTTCATACGACATAGCAGGTCAAAAAATCAAATCAGATAAAGAATATCTAATATTAGATATGAATATTACTAGTAACTACACAGATGGTGGTTTCATCGAACAAGCAAAATTCTATGTAACTAAAAGTGGAAAAGTAATGAATTATAAATCATCTTTTTCAGATTCATTCCGTGACATAGGTAATAGTTATGCCGGCGACAAAATAACTACTAATGGTGGCGATTACATATTTATTTTTGAAGTAGATAAAAATACTAGAGGTAGTTATACTCTAAAAGTATTTGATCAAATTAAATACGATAAAAATGGTAATGAAACATATAAATTTAAAGACTTTGATTTCATCCCACAAAATATCGATTATGAATTAACCCAAGCTGAAAAAAAACTAAATGAACCAATAACTTTTAATAAATCGATATTTGGCTCAACAACTTTAACCATTAAAAGCGTAACTTTATCTAACTCACATGAATATAGTTATGATTCATGTGATAACAACAATGAAAACTGTATTAAAATATATGATGTTCAGTTGCCATTAAAACAAAATACTAACAATTTATTATCAATAGAATATGAACTAAATATAGATAAAAAATCTCAAATATATCGTGCAGTAGGAGATAGTGCCAAGAATTTCTTTAATAGATTCCTAAAAGTATCATTTACTAGTGGAGAGACAACGTTTATAACCGATATTGAAACAACAGAGAATTCAAAAATTAAAGGATATATATTTGCCGATGTATCTAAAACTATTAAAAAAGATAAGAATACTAAACTTGTTATATCAACAAGAGGAGAGTACTATACTATTGGATTTTAAAACTCATTATTATGAGTTTTTTTCATATAATTATATAGACAATTTAAATTAATTAATTTATATACAATAATTGACAAAGAACTCCTAGTAGTGTAGAATATTAAGAGTACAAATGAATTTGGTGCCGTAGCCAAGTGGCTAAGGCGTGGGTCTGCAACACCCTGATCGCCGGTTCAAATCCGGCCGGCACCTCCAATAGTGCACAGAGCTCAAACTTAAAGTTTGAGCTTTATTTTCTATTTTTTTAAATTGACACATAAAATATAGAAATGTATAATAATGGCGGTGATTTAATGAAAAATTGTGTAGTTATATATAATCCGAATTCTGGGCACATTTTCAAAGCTAAATATCTTAAAGAATATAAAAATATCTTAAACAAGCATAAATATAACGTTAAGTTCATTGGAACAGAATATCATGGCCATGCCAAGGAAATTGTTAGCCATTTAGATAGCAATACAGATTTAGTTATATCTATGGGTGGAGATGGTACATTTAATGAGGTTATGACTGGGAATTTAGAGCGTAAAAAGAGACTTGTATTAGCGCATATCCCCGTTGGAACTACAAATGATGTAGGAGTCATGTTTGGCTATGAAAAAGATATAATGAAAAATTTAAGATTACTTCTAAACGGAGAAATTAGAGGTATGGACATTGGAAATATAAATGGAAGACCATTTGTATATGTAGCAGGATTTGGCAAATTCATGCATATTCCTTATCAAACACCACGAAAATTAAAGAAAAAACTTGGGCATATGGCCTATTTAATTGAAGGTGCCAAAGATTTCTTTATGCCAACTAAAATGCACAAAATAACTTATAAAATAGGAGATATAGAAAAAACCGGATATTACTCTTTTATGCTAATATCAAATGCTAACAGAATTGCTGGAATTAATAACTTCTATCGTGATGTCAAACTAGATGATGATAAATTTGAAGTAATATTTTGTAATTTTAAACGCCGTGTAGATATTATAAGAACTTTTGCTCTTCTTTTAACAATGGATGCTTCAAAAGTATCAGGCATTGAATTTTATAAAACCAATCATATAGAAGTTAAATTCTATGATTATCCTCATAAAGCATGGTGTGTAGATGGAGAACAATTAGACAGGGCAGTATTGAAATATGACATATCAATTAATAAAAATGTCAAAATTATGATGCCAAGTAAAAACATTAAGAAAAACTTTGCAAAAGAAAAAGATTAATTTAATATTAATCTTTTTTTAATATTTGCCAAATGACTAATAATCCAAGTGATGTAAGAGATATTCCAAGACCTAGTTTAAAATAAGGAATCTTATAAACCAATTCTATTACATGGTCTCCCTTAGGCATATCGTATCCTAGAAGTGCATTCCCAATGGAATAAGTATTAGTTTCTTTACCATCTACATACACCTTCCATCCTAAATCATAAGGAATAGATGTATAAATAAGCATATCTTTGTCAAGATTGCTTTTAGCCTTAATATAATGCTCTTTAAATTCTACAAGATCTACTTTGTTTTTAATAAACATATCATAGACCGTATTAAATTTATCCGTATTTAGTTTATATATAGAGAATGAATTATCAACCTCAAAACTATAGCCAACAAAGACAGTAATATATTTTTGACTAGTTTTTTCACTAATTATATATTTTTCATTGCAATCTGAATAAGAATAAATATGAAATCCTTCAAAATCTTCGGCATACTTATAATCATCACCATCATAATATAAATTACCATTAGTAAATATAAAATCATAACCAGCATTATCAGGATAAACTATATAATAGTTATCATTAAAATTCGGTATCGTATATTTTACAATAGTATGTAAATCATTCTTAAGAACAACTTCCTTAGAAAAATCATCAATTCTATCAAAAATCATATCAATATTAGTACTTCTTCTAATAAATTCATTTTGATTGCTTATCGGATTAGTATATGTAGTTTTCCATAATTTTACATCATCATTAACTCCGAACATTAATCCTACAGAATTATTAAATTTATATACATGATCTTTAATTTGGGTATAATTAGTTGTATCTAGAGAATCACCTAGAAGATATTTCATATCAAACATCATATTATATACAGGCGTTGTATCTTTATAATAATAACTATTTATTTCATTGCTAGGCATTCCTAAATTATGCTGCAAGATAGCCATATTTTCATATTCCATTGAACTAAATGTTACTTGACCATTATAGCCATACCATGATGGGTCATTAAAAGTAAGCATTGATAATTTTTCAGTTCTAAAGAAACCATTATCTTGATTTTTAATAAATTCTAAATTATCTGTAATTTGATTATAATCGCTATAAAATCCTTCTATATTTTGATCTATCATCCAGTTATTATTAATTGCCATAACGCATTCCAATGAAGTAGCAATAATCATAAAACAAATAGACCATCTATTCCAATTTCTAAAATAGAAATATAAAAGATAACATAGATAGAAGATTGTAATAATAATATAATTAACAATCAGCATATCATTATTAATATTTGCAAATTCCATAGTTTTCATAAGTGTTATTAAAACAAGAGTTAAAACAAAGCTAATACCAACAAATAAAGGTTTAATATTTTTTATATTTTTAATACTATAAGCACAAACAAGAGTTAAAACAAAACTATATATAAATGAATATCTATAAGGCAAATCATTTGGAACATGAAAGGCATGCCAAATGAAATCAAGAGGTGCCCATCTAAAAGATATTATTAAAAATAAAAGAAATAATAAATATGAGGCCTTAATTGTAACTTTAATCTTAGGATTAATAATAAATAATAGTAATAATGGAATAGAAATAACTCCAATAGAAATATTTGGCGCAGTAGTTATTCCTGACTTTAAAACAGTGCTACCAACTCCACTAAAATGATTAAAAAAGAATTCTTTAAAAGAAAATGCATAATACTGGCTAGTTGGAAAAACATCTCCAGTAGCACTAATATCTTTTATTCCCATAAAAAGAGGAATTAAAAAGAGTGCACATAATCCTCCAGCTAGAAGTGAAGCTCCACCAAAAGATAATCCCTTTTTTAAAATAGATTTAATCTTATAGTTTCTATTTTCTGTAACCATCGAAATAATAAAGTATAAAACACTAAAAATACAAAGCATATACCCAATAAAATAATTTGTAAACAGCATTACAGCTAAGCTAATAACATAGAATAAAATTTTGTTTTCTTTAACTAATTTATCAATTCCTAAGGCTATAAGTGGTAGCATAACCATACCATCTAACCACATTATATTCCAATAATAAGCTGTAAAGTAAGCACTAAACGCATATAATAATGATAGAGCTACAAAAGCATAATTTTTACCAACTTTCTTTCTCAAAAAAATACTCATAGTTAATGCAGATAAAGCAGCTTTTAATCCAATAATAACAGAATATGACATTAAAATATCCTTGTGTTTAAATAAAACTAATAAAATATTAATTGGACTAGATAAGTAATTAAAGAAATTTCTAAAGAAAGGTAGTCCCATTCCCATATTAAAAGAATATATTAATGATGTTCCATTTAAAACTCTACGTCTAAGTTCAGCAAGCATTGGACCATATTGATGAAAAAAATCAATTGTTAATAAAGAATTTTTCCCCAAAGGTGCTACATCTTGTAAAGCATACACCGCACTAATAATTATAATACCCAAAACTAGTGGTAAAACATAATATAACCACTTTTTTAATAAAGATTTCATACTATTCACCATTAAAATTATACCAAGTTATTATCAAAAATAACATAACTTCTTGCAAAAAGTATTTAAATGTTGTATTATTTTATGAGTTTTGAAAGAAGTTGGTCAAAGTGGAAAAAATTATTAATATAGCAGTTGTTGCTCATGTAGATGCAGGTAAAAGTACTTTAGTTGACGCTTTACTTGAACAAAATGGCGTATTTAATGAACGTGATGAAGTAATAGACTGTGTTATGGATAGTGATGCAATTGAAAGAGAAAGAGGAATAACAATTTATTCTAAAAACTGTGCCATTAGATACAAAGATTATAAAATTAATATTGTAGATACTCCAGGTCATGCTGATTTTTCATCAGAAGTTGAACGTGTAATTAAAACTGTTGACACAGTTATTCTTTTAGTTGACTCAGCAGAAGGTCCTATGCCTCAAACTAGATTTGTTTTAAAGAAAGCATTAGAACATAACTTAAGACCAATTCTATTTATAAATAAAATAGATAAGAAGGATGCAAGACCTCAAGAAGTAGTTGATATGACCTTTGATTTATTCTGTGAATTAAATGCTACTGATGAACAATTAGATTTTCCTATTATATATGGAACAGCCCGTGATGGAATCGCTAAATATTCCTTAGAAGATGAAAGTACAACTATAGAACCTTTACTTGAGACTATCTTAAAACAATGTGAACCATTTGCCGGATCAGAAAGTGATAATTTACAACTTCAAATATCTAATTTAGCATATGATGAATATATTGGACGTTTAGGAATTGGTCGTATTACAAAAGGAAAAATTAAATCTGGAGAACAAGTAACTCTAGTTAAAAATGATGGAAAAGTAGAAACATTCAAAATAACTAAACTTTTCGTAAATGAAGGAATTAAAAGGGTTGAAAAAAATGAAGCATTATATGGTGATATTGTAACAATTGCCGGATGCTCAGATATATCTATTGGAGATACAATTTGTGAATTAAATGTAATTGATCCACTTCCTCCAATTGAAATTGAAAAACCAACCCTAAGCATGAATTTCCTAGTAAATAACGGGCCATTTGCCGGACAAAGTGGAAAATTCTTAACTACAAGACATATTAAAGAAAGATTAGAAAGAGAATTAGAAACTAATGTAGGTCTAGAAGTAGAAGAACTACCTGGCTCTGATGGATTTAAGGTTAGTGGTAGAGGAGAATTACATCTATCTATTTTACTTGAAAATATGCGTAGAGAAGGCTACGAACTATGTGTAAGTAAACCAGAAGTATTATTTAAAGAAGTAGACGGTGTTAAAAGCGAACCATTTGAAACAGTTATTGTTAATACACCAAATGATTATGCTAGTACTGTAATTAATGCTTTACAAGAAAGAAAAGCAGTCCTTCTTAAAATGGAAACTGAAGATAATTATACTCACTTGGAATTTGCTGCCCCTACTAGAGGTTTAATTGGATATCGTAGTGCCTTTATCACTGATACTAAGGGTGAAGGAATTATGGTAAGAAGCTTTAGAGGATATGAACCTTATGCTGGTCCAATTCAATCTAGAAAAAATGGGGTTCTAGTAAGTATGGAAACCGGTAAGAGTTTAGGATATTCTTTATTCAATCTTCAAGATCGTGGAACCCTAATCATAGGACCTGCTACAGACGTATATATTGGAATGATAGTTGGAATTCATAACAGAGATAATGATTTAAATGTAAATCCATGTAAAAATAAAGAAATGTCTAATACTAGAAGTAAATCATCAGATGAAGCTATTAATCTAGTTCCACCGAGGGTCTTTAGCTTAGAAGAAGCATTAGAATTTATAGCTGATGATGAGTACGTAGAAGTAACACCAGCCGTAATCAGACTTCGTAAAAAAACTTTAGATCCAAAAGATCGTTTTAGAGAAAATAGATAACTTAACGTTGTCTTTTTTTATTTAAAAATGATATAATTTTCTTAGAAAGAAGGTACTAAAATGGAATTAAAAGGAAGTCAAACAGAAAAGAATTTAATGACAGCATTTGCTGGTGAAAGCCAAGCAAGAAATAAATACACATATTATGCATCTCAAGCTAAAAAAGATGGATATGAACAAATAGCAGCTATTTTTGAAGAAACAGCTGCTAATGAAAAGGAACACGCTAAAATGTGGTTCAAAGAATTACATGATGGGAAAGTTCCATCAACAATAGATAATTTAAAAGATGCAGCAAATGGCGAAAACTATGAATGGACTGAAATGTATGAAGAATTTGCTCGCATTGCCAAAGAAGAAGGATTTAATCAAATCGCTTATCTTTTTGAACAAGTAGGTCAAATTGAAAAGCATCATGAAGAAAGATTCTTAAAGTTAATTGATAATATAGATAACAACTTAGTATTCCAAAAGGGAGAAGAAAAAGTTTGGATTTGCCGTAACTGCGGACATGTTTATGTAGGTGAAAAAGCCCTAGAAGTGTGTCCAGTATGCAAACATCCAAAATCTTATATGGAACTTAAAGCCGAGAACTATTAAAAAAATACATCATAAGATGTATTTTTTTATTCTTCAATATTAAATTTATATGCAGGATAGAATTCCTTTGACAATAATCCTTTTGACTGAATAGCTTTAAATTTACTTTCATTTAAAACCAAATCAAACTCACCAATAAATTCGTATAAAACTGGATTGAATGCAAGTTTTTCTTCATTAAATGAATAATATGGAGAATCAGGATTAAAATTACTAGATAATCCAAATAAATCTAAAAATTCAAAATCATTCTTATACCTTTCAATTAAAGCATTATATAAATAATAACCAGGAGCCAAATAGTAATCATATTTATTAAATCCACAAGCAACAATGCTTACTCGATTTTTATACTTAATTACAATAGCACCACCAACATATTGATATTTTTCTCTTTTTAAACGTTCTGTGGCAGATACCATTTCCTCTTTATAAGTATTTACTCTTCTATCAGAAGCCATCTTTTCTGCTAAATTCTTTTCAGAACTTTCTCTTTGTATCATCATATTCCAATAGTTATTATTATCGAGTTCCTTTTCATATTGCTTTTGAGCATTAGCTAAACAAATATTATAGTCAACTTTTAGTAATAATAACTCAGATTCACCATCATTAAATATATTTAATAAGTTACGATAATAGTTAACATCCTCATAAGTATTATCTTTAATAATATCATATAAAATTTGAACGTCTTTATTAGTAGCAAGTTCTACCATAAGTCCACGTTTATCACAATTTTTAATAATCTCTTGGTATTTTTCATCCATTTTGTGAATATCAAAATTTTTAAGAACTATATAAGGATTTATTCTCGGCATAATAAAATCTAAAGGTCTAATTTCTCTTCTTCTTTTAAATCCTAAATCCTTAAGACTATCAATAATACCAACATTTTGATTATAATCTGGTAAGAAATTTCTCTTTGGATTTAAAACTCCAATAATTATTTCCGGATTTATTTTAATAAAGATAAAACCTCTTTTTTTATAATGCGCACTTAAATCTCTAACAAACATTCTAAGTAATTCATTATTATAATAATCAATTAAAAAACCTTTAGGAGCATATGCAAACTTATTAAAGGCGCCAATCTTTTTAATTAGTATAAGAGATGCAGCCACTAAATTATTACTATCATCTCTATATCCGATATAATCATAACTAAATCCTTTTTCACCCATTAATTTAGCATATTTTGATGTTTGACAGTAATTCATTAAATTACTATTAGATGCATAATCATCAAATTCTTGAATTGTTAGTTCTACTATCCTCATATGAACACCTCTATATTATTATAATAAACTTGTTAAAAATTTACAAATAAATTATAATAAAAGTGTATAGTAAAGGAGAAAAAATGAAAATAAAAAATATTAAATCAAGAGAAATATTAGATTCAAGAGGAAATCCTACAGTTGAAACTGATCTTTTCTTAGAAAATGGGCAAATGGTAAGAGCCTCTGTTCCATCTGGAGCATCTACCGGATCAAATGAAGCCCTAGAACTTCGTGATAAAGATGAAAGATATATGGGGAAAGGAACTCAAACAGCAGTTAATAATGTTAATACAATTATTAGAGATAATCTAATTGGTAAAGAAATCAACCAAAGAGAAATAGACAACTTACTTTTAGAATTAGATGGAACTAAAAATAAAACAAAACTAGGTGCTAATGCAATTTTAAGTGTTTCATTATGCATAATGAAGGCAGAAGCCTTACTTCAAGGAAAACAAATATATGAATTATTTGATGGACCTTATACTTTACCATATCCAATGATGAATATTGTTAATGGTGGAGTTCATGCCTCAAGTGGTTTAGAAATTCAAGAGTTTATGATTATGCCTCATCAAGATACATTTAAAGAAAGATTAAGATGTGGTGCAGAAGTATTCCATAATTTAGCAAAATTATTAAAAGAAAGCGGATATTCTACCGCTGTAGGTGATGAAGGAGGTTTTGCTCCAAATCTAAAAAGTATAGAAGAAGCCTTTGATTATATTATGAAAGCTATTGAAAAAGCTGGATATATACCAGGCAAAGACGTATTCATCGCCGTAGATTGTGCAGCAAGTGAATTCTATGATGGAGAAAATTATACTATCAATAAAAAGAAAGTAACTAAAGATGAATTAATCAATTATTATGTAGAATTAGTAAACAAATACCCTATTAAATCAATTGAAGATGCCTTTGCCGAAGATGACATCGAATCAATAAAGAAACTAACATCAATTCTTGGAGATAAGATAATGCTTGTTGGTGATGACTATTTTGTAACTAATATTGAATATCTTCAAAAAGGTATAAATGAACATTACAATAACGCAATCCTTCTAAAAGCTAATCAAATAGGAACTATATCTGAAATGTTAGATACAATCAAACTTGCTAAAGAAAATAATTTTAAAACTATTATTTCTCACCGTAGTGGCGAAACAGAAGATACATTTATTGCCCAAATGGCAGTTGGACTAAATTTAGGGTTCATAAAAACTGGATCTCTATCTAGAGGAGAAAGAATAGCTAAATATAATGAATTATTAAGAATAGAAGAAGGATTAAATAATTAATTACTTGCTATTTTATAAACTTTATGTTAAATTATAACTTGTTAAATGTTGAAAGGAGCATTCTTAAATGGAAACAGTATTATTAATTATTTCAGTATTACTTATAGCATTAGTATTACTTCAAAGTAATAAAGCTTCTGACTCAAGCCAAATTATTTCTGGAGGAAACACTGAATTATTTTCTAACACTAAAGAAAGAGGTTCAGAATTACTAATTAGTAGAATTACATTAATATTAGGATTTGCTTTCTTTATACTATCATTTATAATTTATATTCAAGCTTAAAATGCCTTAGGGCATTTTTATTTTTTTAAAAAATATGTTATATTGATAATAGGAGGGTAAAATGCCAAACAATATTATTTTTGATAGTACATTAAACACTTTATATATAAAATTAGATAGGGATAATTTAGGACTAGTTACCACTTATGCTGAAAACATCCAAGGTTTAAATCCCCACACAGTAGTCTTAGATATAAGAGGTCTTGAAATAGTTCCCGATAATATTCAACTATTAATATCATCAGCTAAAACAATAGATGATGTTGTAACTATTAATGATTCAAAAACAAGCGAAGCGCTATTAAAAGATATTAGCCAAATAAGTATATGTAGTTTATCATATGAGGATATTCCATTTAAATCAGAAGAAGAAAGAAAATTATTTGAAGAATATCCTATTGATGCTGTAAATCACTATAGTTCTAAAAGAACAGAGAAAATTAATACCTCTAGCGAAAGTGAGTACTTAAATGCTTCAGCTAAATTTCACTTAAAAGAAGTATTAACAGAATATGGAAAATATTTATCTGAAGAAAAAAGAACTGAATTAGAATCTTTAATAAAAACTGATATGGTTGTTGTTGAAAAAAACCATGACACATACGCGGCATTTAAAAAAGCAACTGGAGAAGAAGAAGATCCTAAAGACTATCCATCAGCCCATGGTGGAAAAGTATATGGCGACAAAAAGATTCACTTTTACTTAAATAAATTTAAGCAAGATAGTTTAGCAGATATGGAAGGTGTTCTTATCCACGAATTATTCCATTATGTTATATCGCCAGAATATACTACAAAATATCCAGAAGAACCAAGAATGAACTCATTTATTAGTGAAGGACTGGTTGATATGTATGCTTTAGATTATATGAAAAAAAGAAGCTTATTTGACAATTACCAATCTAATTATCCAAGTGAAGTAATCTTTACAAGAGAAAAATTAAAAGCCATGCCAGATGATGAAACCAAACATAAATTAGTCTTAAATGGTTCAATTGATCAGTTTATCGAATTAACATCAAAAAGTGAAGAAGACTTTATCAAGGATTATCAAGAAGCAAAAAATCATGAAACAAAATTTGATAAAATAATAAGTGAAATTTCAAGTTATATGCCTCATCATCAAGATAGCTATGCTAGAAATTGTATGCGCTTAGCAGCAAGAGTTTCACCGGAAGAAGCTTTAAAAATAATAAAAGAAACCACTATGGAATTAACTCCAGAAATGCTATCAATGTCAGCAGAACAAACAAAAGCGCTACAAGATGGAGTAAGTAAATCAGCAGATTCTTATAGCAGTGGGGATTCATCAAAACAAATAAGTTAAATAAATGCCTAATAAGGCATTTTTTAATGATTAAGATTAATCTTATGTTATAATATAATAGGAGGCCTATATGAAACAGGACATATTAGATATATTAAAGAATAAATACGAAGCGTTAGACTTAATTACTATTAATGACTTACTAGAACTAGAAACACCAGAAGAATTAAAAGAACTTGAATTAACATTAGAAGAACTAGTAAATGAGGCTAAAATATATAAAACTAAAAAAGATAAATATATTTTATATGAAAATTGTAAAGATCTAAAAGCTGGAAAGATTTCTATAAATAAAGCCGGTAATGGCTACGTACTTCTAGAACCAGAAGATTTATACATTAATAGCACTAACTTAAACAATGCTGTTGATGGAGATACTGTCCTTGTTGAAATATTTGATTACAAAGGAAAAAAAGAAGGCCGTGTATTAAGAATAATAAATCGTGATACTAAAAATATTATTGGTGAAGTAATCTTTAAAAATAAGATACCAACTTTAAAACTAGATGATACTAAGAAAAAAATTAACGTTGAACTAGACCCAAACACCACAATCAACTGTGTTGATGGAACTAAAGTTGTAGTTAATTTAGTCAAAGAAAAAACTCGTAATAATTACATAGGTAGAGTTGTAACTATCATTGGGCACAAAGATGATCCCGGGGTTGATATTAAAACTATTGCCTATAAATATGAAATATACGAAGAATTTAGTAAAGAATCCAATGATCAAACCGATAGTATACCAACTGAGGTAAGTGAAGAAGAATTAAAGGGAAGAAAAGATCTTACAAATGAAATAATATTTACAATAGATGGTGATGATACCAAAGATATTGACGATGCTATTTCAATTAAGAAAAATAAAAATTCATATACCCTAGGAGTTCATATAGCTGACGTATCTCATTACGTAACTAAAGATAGCCCTTTAGACCAAGATGCTTTTAGAAGGGGAACATCTAGTTATTTAGCTTATTCTGTAATACCTATGCTTCCTCATAAATTATCTAATGGTATATGTTCATTAAACCCTAATGTTATAAGACTAACATTATCCTGTGTTATGGAAATAGATTTAAAAGGGAATGTTATTAATTATGATATATTTCCATCATATATTAAATCTGCTAAGAAAATGACCTATAATAAGGTAAATGATATTTTAATGAGAAACATTGTAGCTGAAGATTATGCGCCTTTTGTAGATAAATTAAAAGATATGAACACTTTAGCCAAAATACTACGTAAACATAAAGAAAATAAAGGTTATATTGATTTTAATATTCCTGAACCAAAACTTATTTGTAATGAAGAAGGAAAATGTATTGATATTAAGAAATATCCACGTGAAGATGGAGAAAATTTAATTGAAGATTTTATGATAGCAGCTAATGAAACAGTAGCATCCCATATTTTTAATATGTCACTTCCATTTATTTATCGTGTACACGATGAACCAAAAGCTGAAAAAATTGAAAGTTTTATTCATCTAGTGAGCCTATTAGGATATAGATTAACTGGAAATTTTAAAACAATTAAGCCAACTACCATGCAAAAACTAATATCTCAAATTAAAGACAAACCAGAAAGTGGTATTTTATCTGAAATATTACTTAGAAGCATGGCAAAGGCTGTATATTCAAAAGATAACATTGGGCACTTTGGTTTAGGCAGTTCTTGCTATACTCACTTTACTAGTCCAATTAGACGTTACCCGGATTTAATGGTTCATCGTCTTTTAAGAACATATTTATTTGAAAACCATATTGACAATGCAACAATTGATTATTGGAATCAGAACCTAGATTATATTGCCCTTAATTGTTCTAATCGTGAACAAGCAGCTGTTGATGCCGAAAGAGAAGTAGACGATATGAAAATGGCTGAATACATGGAGAATCATATTGGCGAGACATATACTGGAACCATTACAACTTTAACCAACTATGGAATGTTTGTAGCCTTGGATAATATGGTGGAGGGTTTAGTTCACATTAATACATTAGAAGATGATTATTATAGTTATGTACCAGAATTATTCTCAATAATTGGCCAAAGAACTAAGAAAAGATATCGACTTGGAAGCAAAGTTAAGGTAAAATGTATAGGTGCAAGCAAAGCCTCTAAAACAATTGACTTTGTCTTACTGGATGGTGATAAACGTGGAAATCAAAAATCGCAAAGCATACTTTGATTATTACATTGAAAAAGAAATTGAAGCTGGCATCGTACTTACGGGTACAGAAATAAAATCAATTCGAAATGGAAGTGCCAATTTAAAAGATACCTATGCCAAAATTAAAAACAATGAAGTATTCCTGCTTAATATGTATATAAGTAAATATGATGAAGGGAATCGTTTTAATCATGATGAAAGAAGAACTCGCAAACTTCTCCTTCACAAAACCGAAATAAATCACTTAAAGAATAGTCTTGAAAAAGAAGGCTACACCCTTATACCGCTAGAGTTATATTTTAAAAATAATAAAGCAAAAATAAAATTAGGTCTATGTAAAGGTAAACACACTTATGATAAGAGAAAAGCAATTAAGGATAGGGAACTTAAACGCGAGGTTAAAGAGATTTATTAAGAGTATAGCAATTCTTTTGCTATTAACACCCTTAAGTGTTTTTGCGTGGAATAAAGCTCCCATCGATATAACTAAAACCTCATTATCTGAACTGGAATATTACTTAAATGAAGGAATAGTCACCAGTTCGGATTTAGTCAAATTATATTTAGATCGTATAGAATACTATAAAGATTACAACGCCATTATAACCACAAATGAAAAGGCTTTACAAGAAGCAGAAGTTTTAGATAAAGAAAGGTCTTTAGGTAAAACAAGATCAGCCCTTCATGGTATTCCTATCATAGTTAAAGATAATATTGATGTATTAAATATGCCTACTACTGCAGGAGCTAAAGCCTTAAAAGACAATTATCCTAAAGCCGATGCTGAAGTTATAAAAAAACTAAAAGATGCAGGTGTTATTATACTTGCCAAAACAAATATGAGTGAATTTGCATTTTTATCAAGTTCATCAAGAAGTACTTATGGTACAGTAAAAAATGCTTACAATAAAGATTATAGTTCATATGGATCAAGCGGAGGAAGTGCCGTAGGAGTGGCACTTAATCTAGCACCACTAGCACTAGGAACAGATACTAATTCATCAGTAAGAGTACCAGCAAGTGCTTCATCATTGGTAGGTTATAGACCAACAACAGGTAATCTCTCAAATAAAGGCGTTCTTCCTTATGATCCCGAAAGAGATACCATTGGGTTACTAACTAAAACAGTAAGTGATTCACTAGAATTATTAAATCTTATTATTGATAATAAATATAAAATATCAATGCCTAATTTAAAAGGAATTACTATTGGAGTACCAGAAAATTTTTATAAAGGTAGTGATAATAATAAACTGCCAGAAAATAAAGAAACATACGAAGAAATTCAAAAACTAATGACTAATGCAATTCAAAAACTAGAATCAAACGGTGCTAAAATAGTTTATCTTAAAGAATATTACACCACAGATAGTGACTATTTAGTTTCTAATTCCTATAGTGGATATCTATTTTGTGACAGTTTCAATAAATACATTCAAAATACAACTGGATCTATTCGATCATTTGAATCTTTATCTAAATCAAGCAATAAATTAAATGATATATCCAACTATGCCGCAAACTGTAATACAACTAGAACGCTAGATGAAAAGAATAAAAATAAGCAAAAGTATTCAAACTACATTGAAAAAATCTATACCGATAATAATCTTGATGTAATTATATATCCAACTACTAAAAACAAATTATTAAAAGCTGGTAGCGCTGGAATAATAAATACATCAGCCCATGCTGCTTCAACCATAAATTATCCGGCCATAAGTATGCCATTAGGATTTGATAAAGATAACCTTCCATATGGTTTAGAATTTATGGCACCCAAAAACCAAGATGAAAAACTATTTAACATTGTTAATATCTATGAAAAAATAAATCCTATTAATAAACCTGAAATAGCCCCTAATTTATATAAAATAGATGAATCAGTCATAGATTTATTAAACAATTATCAATCACCCCAAAAAGTTATTTTAAAAAATAACTGGAAAAACAAAGTAAAAGAAATCTTTAAAACATACAATGAAAATAAAAATGTAGAAAAAGAAGCTAAAAAATTAAACCAAGAATATAAAAAAAGAATATTATTTTTGAGATTAATAAAAATCGTGTTACTTTTATTAATATTTTTATACATAAGGAGTAAATTTAAAAAATAACCTAGGAGTGTAAAAATGATTAACTACATAATAATTGAAAACGAAGAAAAATATCGCAGTATATATAAAAATACGATTAATAGACTAATGTCTAAATCGAATAATAAATATAAAATATATGAATTTCAAAAAATAAATCAAAATTTAAAGAATATTATAAACAATAAAGATATTTACAAAATATATCTAATAGATATTCATTTAGATTGTAAATACACTGGCATAGATATAGCCAAATTAATCAGAAATGTTGATGCCGAAAGTGAAATAATCTTCATTAGTAGTCAAGATATTTTATTTGAAACCGTCTTTAAAAACATCCATAAAGTATATTCATTTATCTATAAATATTCCAACTTAGAATGTATATTATTTAATGACTTAACTAGCATTTTAAACAATTATAACAACAAAAATCAATTTATTAATCTAGACAAAAAAGGTGATATTAAACTTCAATTGAATGAAATATTATATATCTATAGGGAAACCACAGAAAGAAAAATATATGTAGTAACTAAAGATAATAAGTATCCAATTTGTTTATCAATCAAAGAGATTATAGCTCAATATCAAAATATTTTTATTCAAGTACACAGAGCATGTTTAGTTAATCCAAGTCAAGTAGTTTTATATAATTTCCAAGAAGGTTACTTTATCTTAAAAAATGAATTAAAAGTTTTTATGTGCTCCAAAAAGTATAAAATATGTGTCTAAAACATCAAAAAACACGTCTAAAATATTCTTAAAAATTATTTAAACTTAATAGAATATATTTTGAACAAATAACCTTTTCCAAAAATTAAAATTTGTTATAATAATCATGTCGCATATAAAAATCCCCTGTAGTGCTTTCGGGATTCTTGCAGTATTATGCAACTATGATATAAGGAAAGAAGGTGTTACGTGTGAGAGGTAAAGTCAAATGGTTTAATAATGACAAAGGTTATGGATTTATTGAATGTGATAATTTAGAAGATATCTTTGTTCATTATTCAGCAATTCACAAAGAAGGTTATAAAACCTTAAAAGAGGGAGATATAGTTGACTTTAAACTAATTGAAACAGCTAAAGGACTACAAGCAATTGATGTTGCCGAAATCGGAATTACAACAATTTTGTAGTCTTTTTTCCATATAAATGTTATAATAATTACAGGAGATGATTTTATGGAAATTTTAATTCGAGGAGACAAACTTGTAGTTACAAAAGCTATTAAAGCACACATTGAGGATAAATTAGGGAAATTAGAAAAATACTTTGAAAATTCATCTGACATCAAAGCACATGTTGTTATTAGAGTAAAAGATAATGACCAAATAATTGAGGTCACAATACCAACAAATAGATTTACATTAAGAGCTGAAGAAAAACACAGTGATTTATATGCAGCAGTTAACTTAATGGTAGATAAATTAGAAAGACAAATTAGAAAAAATAAAACTAGATTAAATGCTAAATTAAAGAAAGACCCAAAAACAGATTTTATCTTTAATTTTGAAGAACCAATTGAAGAAGAAGAAAATAAAGGTAAGATTGTTAAGAGAAAATCACTAGACATTAAGCCTATGGATGAAGAAGAAGCAATTTTACAAATGGAACTTCTAGATCATGACTTCTTCGTATTTAAAAACGTTGATGAAGATTGTATTTCAGTTCTTTATAAAAGAAAAGATGGAGCTTACGGTATAATTGATACAAAATAATTAAACTAGTTAAAATAGGATGTAAAAGTCCTATTTTTTTGTTATAATAGTATCTTGAGAGGGTGATTCTGATGGGTTTACTTAGAAAACTTGTAGACACAGAATATAAAGAATTAAAAAGATTTGGCAAAATTGCCGATGAAATAGAAGCTTTAGATGAAGAGTATTCAAAAATGAGTGATGAAGCTCTTCAAGCTAAAACAAAAGAATTTAAAGAAAGACTAGCAAATGGCGAAACATTAGAAGATATTAAAGTAGAAGCTTTCGCTACTGTTAGAGAAGCAGCTTATCGTAAGATAGGCGAAAAACCATACCGTGTCCAATTAATTGGTGGACTAGCTATTCACTATGGTAACATTGCGGAAATGAAAACAGGAGAAGGAAAAACTTTAACAACTATCTTACCAGCCTATCTAAATGCATTGGCAGGGAAAGGAGTTCATGTTATAACTGTTAACGAATATCTTTCTGCACGTAATGCAGAATGGATGGGCCCTGTATATGATTTTTTAGGTATTACAGTTGGTGTTAATTTAAGAGAACTATCTCCTGAAGAAAAGCAACAAGTTTATAATTGCGATATAACTTATTCAACCAACAATGAAATTGGTTTTGATTATTTAAGAGATAATATGGTTCAAGATAAAAAAGATCGTACTCAAAGAGGTCTTAATTATTGTATCTTAGACGAAATAGACTCTATGTTAATTGATGAAGCCAGAACGCCATTAATTATCTCTGGTGGTAAAATGAACTCTGCTAACCTTTATGTAGAAGCAGATCGTGCTGTAAAAAAATTAAAAGCTGAAGATGATTATATTGTAGATGAAAAAACTAAAACAGTTATGCTAACCCCAGAAGGAAGCGAAAAAGTTCAAAATTACTTCAAAATAGATAATTTATATGACGCCAACAATACTGCACTAGTACACCATATTAACCAAGCATTAAAAGCTAATTATGGTATGAAGATTGATGTTGACTATGTAGTAGATGAAGAAGGCGCTGTAGTAATAGTAGATCAATTTACTGGACGTTTAATGCATGGACGTCAATTTAGTGAAGGTTTACATCAAGCCATTGAAGCAAAAGAAGGCGTAAAAATAAACGAAGAGACCAGAACAATGGCGACTATTACCTTCCAAAATCTATTTAGAATGTATGGTAAGATTTCTGGTATGACCGGAACAGCTAAAACCGAAGAAGAAGAATTTAGAGAAATCTATAATATGTATGTTATCGAAATTCCTACTAACAAACCATGTATTAGAGAAGATATGGCAGATTTAATGTTTGCCACTGAAAAAGGTAAATATAATGCTATCGTAAAATTTATTAAAGAAGTTCATGCTACTGGCCAGCCAATACTAGTTGGTACCATCTCAGTTGAATCAAATGAATTTTTAAGTAGTTTATTAAAAAAAGAACATTTACCTCACGAAGTATTAAATGCTAAAAACCATGCTCGTGAAGCAGAAATAATTGCCAAGGCTGGTGAAAAAGGCGCTATCACAATCGCAACTAACATGGCCGGTCGTGGTACCGATATTAAATTAGGTGAAGGTGTAAAAGATTTAGGCGGTTTATGTGTTATCGGAACTGAAAGACATGAATCACGTCGTATTGATAATCAGTTACGTGGTCGTGCTGGTCGTCAAGGAGATCCAGGATATTCTCAATTCTTTATTTCATTTGAAGATGAACTAATGAGAAGATTTGGCACTGACAAAATTAAAAATATGATTCAATCAGTTGGCTACAATGATGCTGAACCAATTAGATCCAAAATGTTTAGTAAATCAGTTGAATCTGCACAAAAGAAAGTAGAAGGAAACAACTATGACACTCGTAAAAGTCTACTAGACTATGATAATATAGTTTCTGAACAAAGAAAAATAATCTATAATCGTCGTAATGAAATTCTAGATGCAGAAGATTTAACTACAATTACTTATGATACATTTAACGATTATGTAGAAGCTTTCGTTGATGAACATATCGCTCCAGAAGGTTATCTAACTCCAAAAGATTTAGAAGACATAACTACATACTTTAATAACAATCTATTAAGAAAAAATAAATTAAAATTAGAAGAAATTGAAAATAAATCAGAAGATGATGTAATTAATATTATTAATGATTACATTAAAAAAGATTATGAAGAAAAACTAGAAGGTGTTCCAAAAGAAATTGTTGAAAATTTCACAAGATTTATTTCACTAAAAGTAATCGATGATGCCTGGATTGAACATATCAACGCTATGGATCATTTAAGAGAAGGAATTGGTCTTCGTGGTTATGGTCAAACTAACCCTCTTCAAGCATACGCTTTAGAAGGTTATGATATATTTGACAAGATGCAAGATAATATTGACGCTAACATAACTAATTACTTAATGAGAGTTGAAATTAAGCAAAATATTGCTCCAGAAAAAAGACCTAAAGGTCAAACAAATGATGGCAAAGAAGCTTTAAAACAATCTCCTAAAGTAAATGAAAAAAAGAAAATAGGCCGTAATGATCCATGTCCATGTGGCTCAGGGAAAAAATACAAACAATGCTGTGGTAAGTAGTAGGAAATATAAGGGTTTGCGAGGATT
>CACXGV010000041.1 GCA_902767375.1 uncultured Erysipelotrichaceae bacterium | reverse complement strand
GCGGAAATAGTTAATAAATCTCAGATTTATATTACAACAGCAGGATGGAAAAATTCTTTTGCATATAATAAATTAATTTAGTTACTTATTCGTAGTTTGATATATCCTGATGAAACTATGGTAATAGGGGGAACTTATAAAACTCCTATTATAGCGGGGTTACTTGATGAAGATTTTGTAGAACAATTAAAATTAGCAGGAACATTTAATGAAGATTCCTTTGATAGATAGTATCGTTCTATTTGGTCAGGAGACCCTGAAAATGCATTTTTCTCTTCATAGAGATTTGATAAACATCGAACATTGCGGCAACCGTAGTACGAATTTAGCGGCCGCACAAGTAAAAATGCTTATTATACGATAGGAGTTGACGTAGGACGTATTGGATGTACAACGGAAGCGATTATTTTTAAAACGACTCCGCAACCGCAAGGGATGCCTATTAATTCTGTTGTTAATTTATATACATATGAAGCAGAACATTTTGAAGAACAAGCTATTCATTTAAAATAGTTATTTTATAAATATCATGCTAGAGCTATTGCTATTGATACTAATGGACTTGGAATTGGTTTATTAGATTTTATGGTAAAAGGGCAAGAAACTCCTGACGGTAGTTATTTACCTCCTTTTGGAATTATAAATGATGATGAAGGGGTATATAAAAAATACTTTAAAGGGGTAAAAGAATATTAGAGAGATGTTATTTATCAAATTAAAGCTAATGCTCCTATAAATACATAGGCTTATTCATTTGCACAAACACAAATGTCAAGTGGAAAAGTTAAATTTCTTATAGATGAAGCAGAAGCAAAAGCTAAATTAATGGAAACTAAAACTGGACAAAATATGCCCCCAGATAAACGTAATGATTATTTGCGTCCTTTTGTTTTAACTACTATTTTAAGAGAACAAATGTTAAATCTTGTTGAAAGTAATGAGGGTGTTAATATTATTTTAAAACAAAATAGTAGAGGTATAAAAAAGGATAAATTTTCTGCTTTTGTTTATGGTTTATTATATATAAAAAGAGAAGAATAGAAAAAGAGAAAAAGAAGAGGAAGGGACATGAGTCAATTATGTTTTTTCAGTTAAAGGACAAAAGAAACAAAAAATAGAATTTGTTTTTTAAAAATACAATGAAACAAAATTAGGAAGGAGATTATATTTTATGAGAGCATCACGTGCAGAGATTAAAATTGAAGAAATTTTATCACGAGCAGGACTTAACTTTCAAGAAGAGTATAGTTTCCCTGATTTAATTGGACAGGGAGGCCATGCATTACGTTTTGACTTCGCTGTTTTTGACGATGATGGTGAGTTAGAATTTTTGATAGAATATCAAGGAATTCAACATTATAAAGCAAAAAGTATCTTTGGTGGAGTATCTGGATTAAAAAAACAACAATATTATGATATGCAAAAAAGATAGTATTGTAAGAAACATGGTATTAAACTTGTTTTAATTCCATATTGGGACGAACCTTAGATTTCTTTTGATTATATTATGTAGTTAGCAGACATCTTCTAACTAGAAAAAATGGAGGTACTTCTATGATTAATAGAAGAAATTATACACAAACGGCTAATGGCTTAGGAGATGCTAATGTTAGAAATATTCCATTAGATTTTTCAAAAATTAGAATTGGTACAAAAACCATTGAAGATGCTGTTTTAAATTTAGGTGAGTATAAGCGAATTAATCCTAGATTAGGAGATAAACGTTAGGTTATGTTAGCAATAAATACTGGTGATATTAATCGTATGAGAGAAATTTCTAATTTCTTTTATAAAACCAGCGGTATTTATTCTAGGTTATGTAGATATATGGCTTATTTATATAAATATGATTGGTTTATTACTCCTTATATTTAGAACTGTGAAGGTTTACTAGATCAAGATAGTGGTATTAGTGATACAGAAGCAGAAGATAGTACTGAATCAAAAGCTAAGAAAAAACAATTTTTAAACTTTTTTAAAGTATTACGTTATTTTGAAGCATTTTAGGTTAAACGGTTTTGTGGGGAAGTTGCTTTAAAAGTTATTAGGAATGGGTGTTATTATGGATATTTAATTCCTAGACCTAATAAAATGACAATTCAATAGTTACCTCCTCAATATTGCAGGACTCGTTATAAGATAGATAATCGCCCTGTTGTTTAGTTTAATATGAAATATTTTGATAATTATTTTAGAGATGAAAAAACTAGAAATGCTGTTTTAAATCTATTTCCTCCGTAGTTTAAAAAAGGTTATAAGTTGTTTAGAAGTGGTAAACTAGTTCCTACTTTCCCTGGAGATGACTATGGATGGTATTTATTAGACCCTAAGTCTACAATTAAATTTAATATTAATGAAGAAGACTTTCCTGCTTTTATTTCAGTAATTCCCGCCTTAATTGATTTAGATGCTGCACAAGATTTAGATAGGAAAAAAATGGCTCAAAAATTAATGAAGATTATTATTCAAAAAATGCCACTTGATAAAAATGGTGATTTGATTTTTGACCCAGATGAAATAAAAGAAATGCATACGAATGCAGTTAGAATGTTAACTCGTGCTATTGGAGTAGATGTTTTAACTACTTTAGCAGATGTAGATGTTGCAGATATGTCTGATAGAGGAACTACTACAACAGTAGATGAACTAGCAAAAGTAGAAAGAACTGTTTATAATGAAGCTGGTACTTCTCAGCAACAATTTAACAGTGATAATAACACTGCTTTAAATAATTCTATTTTAAATGATGAAGCTTCTATGTATAATTTATTAGTTCAGTTTGAGTCATTTTTAAATATGTTGTTAGAACCTTTTAATAAATCTCCTAAGAGATGTTATTATCAGGCTCAATTTTTAACAACTACAATTTATAATTATAAAGATTTAGCTAAATTATATAAAGAACAAGCTCAAATGGGTTATAATAAAATGTTACCACAAGTAGCTTTAGGTCAAACTCAAAGTTCTGTTTTAGCTAATGCGTACTTTGAAAATGATATTCTTGATCTTGTTAGAGTATTTGTACCACCTCTTACTTCTAATACTATGAATGCGGAAGCCTTACAACAAAGGTCTGCGGTATCCCGTAAACAGGGAAAAAATGGTGAAGGAACAAGTACAGGAGAAGGGGCTGGAAGACCAGAGAAGGAAGATAATGAAAAAAGTGAGAAAACTCTTCAGAATAAGGAGAGTCTATAAGGAGGAATTATGGGTTTAGCACATCAAAGTTTAGCGACGATAAATTCTCCAGAGTTTATTAATTTAACTCCTTTGGATATTAATCCTTTAATGTCTGCCTGTGAAATAAAAGTATTCTATATTGGTGAAAATCGTAATGGAAGTTATATTTCTAAATAGGTAGCAACCGAAATGGCTAAAACATTAAGAGGAGCTCCTATCGTTGGCTATTATAAAGAAAATAAAGAAGATTTTACAGACCATGGTGAAAAAATTACCTGGGATGATGAAGGGATTCATTTTGAATGTTTAACAAAACCTTATGGTTTTGTTGCTCCCGATGCAAAAGTTTGGTTTAAAGATTTTGAAGATAAAGATGATTTTGGAAATACTAAAGTTAGAACTTATTTAATGACAACTGGCTATCTTTGGACTGGCCAGTTCGAAGAGGCGGACCTCGCTATAAAAGAGGGTCGACCTCACTCAATGGAATTGGATGAAAAAACTGTGAAAGGAAAATGGGCACAAAATTCTAATTCTGGTTTATAGTTTTTTATAATCAATGACGCAATATTTTCTAAACTTTGTATTTTAGGAGAAGATGTAGAACCTTGTTTTGAAGGCTCTGGGGTTACTGCTCCTGAAATTAGTTCATCTTTTTCTTTAGATGAGAATTTTAAGCATACTCTTTTCACTATGATGGAAGAGTTAAAGTATGCTTTAAAAGGAGGCAATACGATGGCAAAAGAAACTCAACCAGTAAATGAAGTAGAGATTAAAGAACCTACTACTGAATTTACTGAAGAACAAATGAATGAGAATGAGTCTTCATCTAGTGAAAATGCAGTTGAAAATCCTGCTACTGAATTCGAGAAGAAAGATGATAAGTAGGATGAAAAGAAAGATGCGGCGGACGATACCAAAGAAGATGATGATTCTTAGGGTAGTGACGGTGCCGAAAAGAAAGAACCGGCCGCAGATGAAGATGATGATGAAGAAAAGAAAAAGAAGTTTACTATGCTTGAAGAAAAGTATGAAAAACTTCAGTCTGAATTTTCTGCTCTTGAAGAGGAAGTAAAAGTTTTAAGAGAATACAAAAATAAAATTGAAGAAGAGAAAAAGGACGAATTGATAAAAGATTTCTATATGCTTTCTGATGAAGATAAGAAAGAAGTAATAGAGAATAAATCTAATTATACTTATGATGAAATCAAAGCAAAACTTGCAGTTATTTGTTTTGAAAAAAAGGTCAATTTTAATTTAGATACTTCTTTAGAAAATGAAGAATCAATAGATAATAAGGAAACTGAAAATGTTCCTATTACAACTTTTAATATTAAGGATACAGTAGATTCCACTCCAGATTGGGTAAAAGCAGTTGAGTCTACAATGAATAATATTTGATATTTAGGAGGAACGATATGAAGAGAAAAGGTTATGGACAAGTAGAACCTAATCATCTTTCAGCTCCACGTACTGGTCAGGTGTATGCTCAATTACCTGCTACTGGCATTACACAGCTTGAAAACGGTCAGTTTTTAAAATATGATTATGCTAATAAGAAAGCTGGTGTTGGCACCAATGGAGATGGAAAGGAATGGTTCCTTGTTTTTAATGAAGAAAAACTTTATGACGAGAGACGTCAAAACCACAGAGATTTTGTTGTTAAAGCATCTGATATGGTTGATGGTGTTATTTATCCTCGTTTGTTAAAGATTAATGTTGGTGATATTTTTACAACTAATACTTTTAGAACTTCAGCTGGTGATACTGTAACAGGTCCTGATGCTGAAATTGATATGCCTGATTTAGCAATTGGCAATTATTTACAAATTGATAGTGCTGGTTGGTTAGTAAAATATACAGCTGTCGGAAATGGTCCTGCTATTCCGGAAACTGGTATGGTATTCCAGGTTGTGCCTCATTTTACACAAATTGAAAATGCACAAGCTGAGTATACTCTTCCTGATAGACAGCCTGCTGTAAAGGTTCAAAGAATTAAATAATAAGAGGAGGATAGAATAATGGCTTTAGAGAGAAATCAATTAATGGCATTAGCTAAGGCTACTGCAAAGGCTTCATTAAATCCTTCTGTTGCTTTTTCTTTTGAAGATAAGAAGTTAACTTTTGAAGCTCTTAACGAAACTCTACATAAAGAATTAGTAGAGTTAGCTGGGACATATGCTCTTTATCGTGAAAATAAAAATACTATTTTCAGATTAATCGAAGAGAGTATTGATGAAATTCTTCCCGCAAAAGTTATGCAAAACTATGGACAGTTTGCAGAAATTAAAACATATGCACAGGGTGATAAACCTGTATTCCGTATTAGAGTTAGTGAATTTTCAAAGAAACGTGCTAAGACTTTCGTAACAAGAGTTGGTCTTGCAGGTCGTTATGAAACATTCATGCTTGATGGACTTACTTTTGAAGTTCCTATGGCTGCTTACGGCGGAGCTGCTAGAATCGGTTTCGAAGAATTCCTTGATGGTCATATTACTATGGCTGATGTATATGATCTTGTTCTTGAAGGACTTGATGAAGTAGTTTATAAGGAAATCGCAAAAGCACTTGTTACTTTATCAACAAGTACTGATATTCCTACTCCTAACAAAGTAACTGGTACTGCATGGGACGAAGTTGAATTTGACCGTGTATTAGCTACAGCAGATGTATATGGTAAGGCTACTATTTATTGTACATATGAATTTGCAGCTACTATGGTTCCTGTTACTGGTGGTAGTATTAATTATGGTGCTATGTCTGATAGCATGAAAGAAAGTTATTGGAATAATGGCACCTTTGGTAATTATAAGGGTCATACAGTTGTTGTTCTTCCTCAGAGTTTTGAAGATGCAACAAATACAACAAAGGTAATGGACCCTGCATATTGCTTCATTATTCCTACTGGTGCAGAAAAGCCTGTTAAGATTGCTTTAGAAGGTGCAACAGCAGTTCGTGAAGTTGACAACAATGATGATTGGTCAAGAGATATTCAGACATACAAGAAGATGGGTGTTGCTGTTTATAATATAAATCCTGGTCTTTGTGTATATAAGAATACTTCTTTAAAGAAAGCAAATACTCCTAAGGTTTGGAGTCAACAAGGCCAACAAGATGATGGTTAATAATAAAAATTAAAAAAGGGACTTATTTAATATAAGTCCCTTTTTAATACGATTTAGAGATAAAAGGAGTTATTATGGATAAAGATAAATTAGTAAAGATTACAAACAGGGATAATGGAATGGTTTTTTATGTTATTCCTGAATTAAATGGATTACGTAGGTCTTTTCAACCTAATGAAACAAAAGAAGTACCATTTAATGAACTTCAAAAATTATCCTATTTACCTGGTGGTAAAACATTACTTGAAAATAGTTTTATTATTGAAGATGGTGCGGCGGTCGCTTAGATTCTAGGAACTGTCTAGCCTGAATACAATTATAAACCTGAAGATATTAAGAAACTTTTAACAGAAGGTTCATTAGAAGAATTTTTAGATTGTTTAGATTTTGCTCCCGATGGAGTGAAAGAAATAATTAAAACTATGGCAGTTGAAATTGAATTAAATGACGTTGCTAAGAGAGATGCCATATTAGAAAAATTAAATTTTAATGTTAATAACGCAATTGATATTAAAAGAAAAATTAATGAAGGTAATTAGGAAAAAACTACAGCT
>CACXGV010000040.1 GCA_902767375.1 uncultured Erysipelotrichaceae bacterium | reverse complement strand
TTAAAAATAAATAAATCTAGGTTTTCCTAGATTTTTATTTGCCTAAATATGATATAATCTTGTAGGAGGGTAAAAATGAATGAAATTGTTATCGGAGAATTAGCAACCGAATTAAATATTAAAAACAAACAAATAGAAGCTGTATTAAATCTATTACAAGAAGGAGCAACAATTCCTTTCATAGCTAGATATCGTAAAGAGGCAACAGGAGCCCTAGATGAAAATCAAATAGCCAAAATAGAAGAAAAATATCGTTACTATACTAATTTAATGGAAAGAAAAGAAACTGTAATTAGACTAATAGATGAAAAAGGCATGCTTACAGATGAAATAAAAAATAATATTTTAGCATGTACCAAACTAGTAGATGTTGAAGATATTTATTTGCCTTATAAAGAAAAGAAAAAAACTAAAGCAACTGAGGCAATCAAAATGGGATTAGAACCACTTGCTAAATTAATAATGTCATTTCCAACTAAAGGAGATATGCATTCAATATGCTCTATAGTAAGTGTTGATGAAAAAACTGCCTTAGATAATACATGCTTTATTATAAGTGAATGGATTAGTGATAATGCTTACTATCGTAAGTTTGTTAGAAACTATATTTTTAATAATGGCAATATTATATCTAAGATAAAGAAAAATGCTAATGATGAGAAAAAAACATATGAAATGTATTATGATTTTACTGAAAAAATTAAATATGCTAAAAGTTATCGTGTGCTAGCACTTAATCGTGGTGAAAAAGAAGACATATTAACAGTAAAACTTGATTATGATTCTGATTATATCTTTAACTATTTAAAAGGAAAAATAATTAAAAATCCTGCATCTTTTGTTTGCCAATATGTAGAAGATGCTATTAAAGATGCCCTAAAAAGATTAATCTATCCTTCAGTTGAAAGAGACGTACGAGCAGAACTTACAGAAAGATCAGAAGATGCTGCTATTGAGGTATTTAAATCTAATTTAGAGAATCTTCTTATGACAAGACCAATTACAGGTTATCGTGTCTTAGGATTTGACCCTGCTTTTAGAACAGGTTGTAAACTTGCTTGTTTAGATGAAAAAGGAAATGTTTTACATAAAGATGTAATCTATCCTCATGAACCAAAAAATGATAAAGTAGGATCGAGTAAAAAACTATTAGAACTAATCAACACATATAAGATAAATCTTATCGCAATTGGTAACGGAACCGCATCTCGTGAATCAGAAGAATTTGTAGCTGAAACCATAAAAAATTTAAAGGACGTTTATTATATTATAGTAAGTGAAGCAGGAGCTTCAGTTTATTCAGCATCTAAAGAAGCCCAAAGAGAATTCCCTGACTATGAGGTTCAAGAAAGATCAGCAGTTTCTATTGGACGTAGAGTGATTGACCCACTATCAGAACTAGTTAAAATAGATCCTAAATCTATTGGAGTAGGTGAATATCAACACGATGTTAACTCTAAAAAACTAACTGAAAGCTTAGACTATACTGTTAGTAAAGTAGTTAATAATGTTGGTGTTAATATTAATACTGCTTCATCATTTATCTTAAAATATGTATCTGGCTTAACTAAATCTGTCATTGATAAAATCGTTAAATATAAAGAAAAAAAGGATTTCTCATCTAGAGAAGATATAAAAAAGATTACTACAGATAAAGTATATGAACAAGCTATCGGATTCTTAAGAATTAATAATGGTACTAATGAATTAGATAATACTGGAATCCATCCAGAAAGTTATGAATTAACATACAAAATATTAGATATTCTAAATCTAAATATTAAAGATATTCAAAAAGAAGAGTTTAAACAAAAACTAGAAAATGTTAATATTTCTGAACTTATTAACAAAACTGGTGGAGATGAATACACTATTAATGATATTATTAAAGAATTAAAAAATCCTGGCTTAGATCCAAGAACCGAAGCACCAGCACCAATACTAAGAAGTGATGTTTTAACAATAGATGATTTAAAAGTTGGTATGGAATTAAAAGGAACTGTTCGTAATGTTGCAACTTTTGGAGCCTTTGTTGACATCGGATTACATGATGATGGTTTATTACACATTTCTAAAATGAGTAAAGAATTTGTTAAAGATCCAAAAGATATCGTAAACGTTGGGGACATTATTACAGTATATGTAGATGAAATAAACAAAGAGAAATCTAAAATTTCCTTAAGTTTATTACCAATAACTAAGTAGGTAATATATGAAGAAGTATTTAAAAGATCAAGAATACTATACTATTGTTAAAGATATTCTAGATAATGAAGATTATCAAAAACTAAAAACACGTATTCACCATGGGGACAATCGAATGGATCATTGCATCAGAGTATCATATCTTTCATATAAACTAGCTAAACATTCTAAAATGAATAGAGTATCTATTGCGAGAGCAGCCCTATTGCATGACTTCTTTTTATCAAATAATCAAGCTATGCCACATGATTTAAGAAGACTAATCTTAAAAGAACATCCTAAATATGCTTGTGCTTTTGCTAAAAAATACTTTGAATTATCACCTTTAGAAGAAGATATAATTCTTTCTCACATGTATCCTTTGGCAAAAAGGAAACCTAATTATTCTGAAAGCTGGTTAGTCTTACATATTGATAATTTAGTATCTATATATGATAGATGTATAGCTAGCTTTATAAGTAAAATTAAGAAAAAATAAAAAAATACTTGAAAAAATGGCAAGATATGTTATAATTAATCTTGTCATTAAGTGCAGGTGTAGTTTAATGGTAGAATTCCAGCCTTCCAAGCTGATCACGTGGGTTCGATTCCCATCACCTGCTCCATTATGTATTGAAAGTCGCCACAAGCGATTTTTTTATTTATTAAGTTTATCACACGATGAGCTTTTTTTGTTGCTCAGGAAAGGAGCCAAATAATATGATACAAATGAAAACAATTATGAATTGTAATTAATTGA
>CACXGV010000039.1 GCA_902767375.1 uncultured Erysipelotrichaceae bacterium | reverse complement strand
TACTGCATCAGTTGAATCTTTATCTGTTAACATTACTCCCCATCCATTTTGTGATGGAGAAGAACCCCATGATGTTTTACCACTTGCGCTATAATTATATTTATATGTATATTGTCCATTTACATATTCTTTGCCTTCAGTTGGCGCTTGACCTTCTACATAATCATCTGTATAACAATGTTTACCTTCATTAAATTCCTTTACCCCTATCTTTGCATTAAATACTGCTTTTTGATTCATATTTTGATCTTTACCATTATCTTTAAAATATATCTTTAAGGTATATACATGGGTATCTCCATCTGATTGTAAGAATATTCCAGTCCCAAATTTAAAGAATCCACTTGTTTTTGTTATTGATTTACCAGTAATATCTGCTATTTTTGTTCCATTAGTTCCTACACCAGTTAAATCAAAAGTAAGTTGTCCTCCTTTAAAGGTATTTGATTCGATATTTAACCCAAGATCATATTTCATTTCTTGATCAGTCGTATTCCATCCTGTTAAAGTTATTTGTTTTGTTATCCAGGCTTCTTCTCTTGGATAGATATTATTTGCTGTTACTGTTGCATCATCTTCAGAGTATTGTATACCCATTCGACCTGCTGTTAAACTTATGGTACTTGCACTTTCTAATCCAGTGATTCTGGCACTAAAATAAGCATAGGTTACACCTATTAAAACAAGTGCTAGTGCAATAACTGATACAATCATCGTATTTTTAGCTTTTTTATCCATGAAAAAATCACTATCCTTATATAGTGATTATCTCATATTTTTATATATTTTTAAAGTCTAATTAAGCTTTTTTCTTAGCAGCTTTTTCTTGAGCTTCTAATTTAGCTACTGTATTATTTAATACATCAATAGTAGTCGTTCTAACATCAGAAGCAGCTTTTTCTAGAACAGGAGTTCCTTTTTCAACAGCTAAATTATATAAATCTTCAGCTTGTTTTCTAATTTCTTCTCCCTTTTTCTTAGCAATCTTTAATACTTTTTCTTTATCTAGATCTTTAACTTCTTTTTGTAGTTTTTTAATTCTTTTTTCGATATCTTTTTTAACTTCATCAACATCGATTTCTTTGGCTTTATTCCAAAGATCAACACATTTATCAGCAAGTTCTTTACGAAGTTCAGATCCTTTTTTAGGTGCAAATAATAAACCTAAACCAGCACCAAGTAATAATCCTGCTATTAATCCAGTTCCAGTACCCTTTCTACTCATAATCGTCATCATCCTTTCTTCTCGAATTTCCAATTTTACTAATTAATGAAACAACTGTATCAGTTAACTTAGATGTTATAGCATTAAATCTATCAGTTACTCCATTAACCATTCTAAATAATCCATTTAGTGAATTAACCTTATCTGTAATATCATCAACTACATCATTTACTTTATCTATAGTTATTATAAGCTTAATTCCTAAAATAATTCCAACTACTAATAACGCAATTAATAAAATATAAATAAATACTGGTAAAATTGTATTTAGAGCGTCTATCATTCTTCCTCTTCCCTTTCATTCCTATCTTCATACATTGAATCTATTAAATTAAATAAATCAGATTCTAATTCATCTTCTTTAGATACTTTTTCTTCCTCTTCATCTAAAGTTTCTCCCTTCTCTGGAATTTCATCAGCATAAGGTTCATCTGGAAGTTCATCATCATATACTCCAATAGGTAAAGTTTCATCTAAGACTACTTCTTCTTCCTCAACCACTGGTTCTTCAACCTTTTTAGGTTCTTCTTTAACATCTTCTTTATCAATTAAGATTTCATCTAAAGTTTTTAAAGGTTCTTCAAATTCATCCTTTTCTTCTTCTTTTTTCTTCTTCGTATATGCTTTTTTTCTAACATCATCTAAATCAGGTTTTCTTTTAGATCCATCATTTTTTACAATAACATCATCTTTAGTATAGTTTTGATCTAAAATACCATATACTGGCGATATTACTGGAGATGGCTTAAATGTCTTAACTTCTTCTTTTTTAACATCTCTAATATCTAGTCTAGAATAATCATATTCATATTCATCTCTTCTCTTAGGTGTTTCTATTCTTGTTTCTCTTAAAGATGTTCTAGAAGTAAATTCATCATCAAATAAATCTCTTTTACTTCTAGCTGGAGGTTCTTCTTCAAAATCTAATGGGAAATTAAAATTACTTTCCTTCTTAGGTTTTGGTATTTCTTCAAATTCATCATCCCTAGTAGTCTTTATCTCATCAAGGAAATCATCTTTTGGCATTTTAACTTCCTTAATAGTATTTTCTTCTCTTACAGGTTCTCTTTCCGTAACTTCTTCTTTAGTAATTACTGGGATTTCATCGTCATCATCAACATCAAATAAAACCTCTTTTAATTTTGTAAATACTCCCATTAGTATCACTCCTTAATTTAATAAATCATAATCAGGTATTTCTGATTTATAAGTATCATATTCTTGAACATATTCTAAGAAATTACTATCTTTAGTTTTAGTATCAAATATACTAAATTTTTCTTCATTATAATTTAATACATCTTCACCAAGCATATTTTCAATAATATTCTTATTATAATTAATAGAAGATAAAACAATTAAACTATTAGCAATTGCTTCATTTATATTATCTTTATCTACTATCACTTCTATTTTAGCATAATTATATATTATTTCAATTAAATATTTATTATTATTGACATTTATTTCTATATAACCCTTTTGATTATTATGTAAAAATTCTTTACTATAGTATGCTTTATCATTAACTGTGTAACTTACATCTTCACCATAATAATAACTTACTAAATCAGCATATAAATAATATTTAACATAATCATTACCAAATATTTCATTCATCTTTAAAGCTTTAATTGAATTCAAATTAGATGGTAAATAATATTTATAACCTTTTCTTATCTGATTAGATAAGTTTAGTTTACTCTCAGTTGTCTCTGATATAATCTTTTCTATATTGGTTTTCTTTAAATTAGTACAACCTGTTAAAAGTAATATCATTACAACTAATAATACTATTTTCTTCATACATTTCTCCTACCATTAATTATATCAAAAATAATAATACTTTTCATTAATTAATGATTATTTTTAAATACTTTCAAATAATTAATAGTTACTCCTTGTTTTCTAAATTTCTTTTCATATTCCGTTTCAGCATTATCTTCACTTTCTGGTAAATCTAATGATACTTCTTCAAAAGTATATCCTTCATTATTAAACATCATAAGTGAATAAGCAAATAATCCTTTATTATCAGTTTTTTGCTCTATTCTAATTACATCTTTGCTAATCTTACTATATAAATCTAAAAATATTTTACTAGTTAATCTTCTTTTATAATGTTTCTTTTTAGGCCAAGGATCTGAAAAATTTAAATATATTTTATCTACTTCATGATTAAAATATTCATCAATTTTCCCAGCATCAAAGCACATAAATCTTAAATTATTAATATCTTCAGGACATTTCTCTAAGGCTCTAACTAGTACTGATTCATACTTTTCAATCCCAATAAAATTAATATTTGGATTTCTTAAAGCCATTTGAATAATAAAATCCCCCTTACCAGTACCAATTTCAATATGTAAAGGTTTCTTATTATCATAAGGATTTTCTTTAACTACTAATCTATGATTATTAACAATTTCTTTTGCATTTTTAACATTTCTTAATCTCATAACTACTCCTTTAATTAAACTTTTATCATGTTTCACATATATTACTTTAGAGGTGAAATATGAAAAAAGATCGTAATTCTTTCTTTAGTGAATATAATATGACTAGTATGAATATGCCAAACCCTAATATGATGATGCCAAATCCTAATCCTATTTTTAGTGCTAATTCATCAGTTTATTCTGGCCCTATGAATCCTAATATGTATAGTGATTTAGATGCAAGACTTTCTAAAATAGAAAGATCTATTAATAGACTAGAAACTAGAATAAATAATCTAGAAAATGGCAATAATTATTCAGATAACTATAACTCTAATTCTATGTATATGGTTTAATCTTTAGGAAACTTACCAAAAGTAAGTTTTTTTATTAGTTTATTAAGATATTCTTTACCAAATATGCCTTCAATTAAACCAGTTTTATAACTAATCCCTATATAAACAACTGCGCCTATTAAAGCATTAATAATAACTGTTAAAAGACCACCTAATTTAGTATAAACATTAAATGATAAGAATCTATTAAGTACTAAAAGCACTACTACCATACTAACAGTTGGAAGTATAACTTTACCAACCATTTTAAAAGTAGCTTTATAATTTAACTTAAATCCATCCTCTTTTTGAATATAATGTAAACTGATATAAATAGAAGTTATATATCCAATACTAGAAGCAAATATAGCTCCATAGTATGCCCCAATACCAATCTTATGACATAAAAGCATTAATGGTACATCTAACATCGCATTTAAAAGTAAACCTATAATATTATTTAAATAAACTAGTTTAAATCTATTAGAACTTTGTAATGTAGCATTACTAATCATAGCAATATTACCTAATAAAGCATTAAATATCATTATTTTAAGTATTGCTCCACCTAATGGATTAGTATTATAAAATAAAGTCCATACTGGAGTTGATAATATTGAAAGTCCAATAGTCATAGGTAAAGATACAAATATAATTATTTGTAATGCTTTATTTAAATGTTCATTAAGTTCTTTAAAATTTTTAACTGCATAGCTAGATACAATCATAGGTATTAAAGCATAACTCATTCCACTAGCTATTGCATTTACTATCATGGCAATCTTTCCACCCCAAGTAGAAATAACACTAGCAATAAACTCTACATCAGATGCACTAAATCCTAAATAATTAAGAGTTCTTAAAATAAGTACCATATCTGTAAAACTATAAATAGATCCAACAATATTTATAATTATAAAAGGAACTGCATATTTAACTATTTCTTTAATAATATCTTTATTTGTAATATCATCTTTTTCATAATTTTTATCTAAATTAAGTTCTTCCTTATGTCTTCTCATTTTAGCACTTAAATAAATATAAGCAACAAGTCCCCCAAAGAAAGCTCCAGATACAGCAATGCCAACGGCTACTGGTAAACTAGAATTAAATACTTTTAAAGAAACATATGATCCGACTAAAATAATTGCAATTCTAACAATTTGTTCTATCAAATTAGAAGTAGATGATGGGCCAATATATTTATGCCCTTGAAAATATCCTTTTGTAACACTTAAATGTGGTATTAATAAGACTGAAAATGATATACATCTAATAACAAAACATACATCTTCAATTGTATTTCCACCTTTTAAATCACCTATAATTAAAGTTGCAATCTCCTCAGCAAATATAAATAAAACAATAAAAGTCAAAAAACTAATTCCCATAATAAGTTTTTTAGCAAGTTTAAAAGCTCTTGTTTTAGCTTCATACTTACCTAAAGCATCATATTCACTAATAATCTTACTTATTGCACTAGGAATACCAGCTGCTGAAATAAGTAAAAATATATTGTATATATTATATGCATAACTATATAATGCTCCACCTTTTGATCCAACTATTGCATAAAAAGGTACAACATAAAGCATCCCTAGTATCTTTACAAATACTAAAGATAAAGTTGCAACTAGAGTTCCTGTAATAAAACTATTCTTTTTCATTAAACTTCACTCAAATCTCTATATAATATTAAAGCTGTAAAGCAATAGATTTGATCTTCACCTACTGCTGTAATAGCTACACTATATTTTATATCCATAAGTTCTATATCACTTTGCAAAAAGGCATTAATAGAGCATTCTAAATCTTTTTCATGAGATTCATCAAACACTTTAACTAACATATTCACCTCCCATTTTATAATAAATAAAATTGAAAGCAAAAAATGTCCCTTTTTGTCTAAATACTATTATAAACTATATTATTATCTTTTTACTATTAACATACATTTAATTGTCAATTAATTTACAAAGCCTTTAACTAAACTATATATCTCATTATGAATATCTTCTATAGTTCTAATATTATCATCTTTAATACAATTAATAATCTCATAACCATATCTTTCAACCATTAAACTATAAACAAGTTCTGCATCTTTTAAATGAGCATTATTATCCTGTTTATCACTTCGATATTCATATGGTAAATATAAAAATATTACTTTATCTGGTTTAGGTAAATCCAACATATTAAATTCTAATTGTTCCATCCATAAAAGAGTATTTATTTTATCAGATATATTCTCGCTCTTAGCTGCTTGGTAAGCCATATTTGATTCTACATACCTATCTAAAATAACATTTACTCCCTGATTTAATAAACTTTTAATTTTATCAATATTGTAGGCTCTATCAGCTGCATAATATAATGCTGCAACCTTGGCAGGTATATTATTAATTCCTTCCGGAAAATAAGATTTATTATTTTTTCCCAGTAAACAATCCCCAATAATTTTTCCTGTTGGACTATCATAATCAGGAAATCCCGATTTAAAACACTTAATACCATCTTTTTTTAAATGGTCTGCTAATAAACTAGCTTGAGTTTGTTTACCAGAAGAATCAGTTCCTTCTATTACTATTAATTTACCTGTCATAATACGCCTCTCCTTAATTATATCATAAAAAAATAACTAACTTAAGTTAGTTATTCTAAATTAGTTCCACACATTGCACATGTTTTACTACTATATTCATTTTCATGTCCACAATTAGGACATTTTTTTGTAGTAGTAATATCACTATTAATTACATCATTAGCCATCATAGGCATTTCAAATGTAGAATCTAAAGATTCCGCAGGTGTTTCTGGTGTAAATGGTTCAATGATCTCATTATTTACAGGAGCTGCTGGTTGTAATAATTCTGAGCCAGCTGTAATAGTTTCAAATATATTATCAGAAGCCGGTGCAGCTGGTGTTTCAATTACTGGAGCCTCCGGCATAGCAGGTTGTACAGGTACTTCTGGTGCAGCAGGTTGAACTAAAGGTTCTGGTGAAACAATAGTTTCCTCTAAAGTTTCAACCTCTAATGTCTCTGGTGCAGCTACTGGAGCTGGTGCAGGAGTTTGAATCTCAGGTTGAACAGGTGCTGGCATATCAAATGCACTTGGTGTAGTTGATTCAGGTACTGCTTGTATTTCTGGTGCAGCTGGTGCTTCAATTACTGGAGCAGTAACATCTTCTGCTATATTTAAAGCTGGTTCTTCAGCCATATTAATTCTTTCTTCTTGAACAACATTAATATTTCCAGGATTTAACTCTTCTGGTGTAGGAGCTGCCATTAAATCAGGAATCCCTGTTTCCTGTGCAGCTGGTGCTTCCATGCTAGGTGCTTCTACTGCTTCAGGATTAACCGCAATCTCTCCTGGAACAGGAACTGCTGGAGTTGGTTTATCCTCAATATTAGGACTCTTTTGTTCATTCTTATCTTTACCAAAAGCTAAAAGAGCTAAGAATATTGGAGGAAGGAACAAAATCCCTAAACCAAGTATAGCTGATTTATTAAACTTACCAGGTAACTTAAAATAAGCAAACACCATTCCAACAATATTAGCAATTGGAATTAAACATAACCATCCAGGTAAATCAACAATTGTAAATAAAGTCCAAGTATTAGCAATTGGAATAATTGCAAGCCAAGGTGCCTTTCCACATTTTTTAAATATAAAAGCCATTTCAACAATAATTAAAATAGAAACAATACCAATACCAGCAGATGCTCCTTTAACTATTGCTAAAATATCACTCATTGTTTTAACATCAACACTATTTTCTAAATTTAAAGCCGTATCTAAAATATAATTCATAACACTAACCTACCTTATTATAAATCCATTATAACATATGTATCTTCTAAATGTAAATTATTATTTTAAATAAAAAGTTAGTGTTATTTAACAACAACACTAACTATTCTTCTAGGAACAACAATAACTTTAACAATTTCTTTTCCTTCAGTATGTCTAATAATATTTTCTTCTGCCAAAGCTGTCTTTTTAATATCTTCTTCACTCATATCTTCATTAACTGTAATAGTAGCTCTTAACTTACCATTAACTTGTACTCCAATTTGATATTCAGAATCAATAGTTTTTTCTTCACTATATTCTGGCCATGAACTATAAACTAAACTATCTTTACCTAAAACAGTTTCATTTAATTCTTCTGTCATATGTGGAGCAAATGGATATAATAATTTAATTAAAACTTCATACTCAGCACTAGTAATACTTTCCTTTTCATAATAAGCATTTACTAATTTCATAAGCTCTGCAATAGCAGTATTAAACTTCATTGCTTCTATATCAAGTGAAACTTTCTTAATAGTTTTATGAATTAAAGATTCATTTTCTTGTCTAATTTCACCTTTAACTACTCTTTCACTTAATTTTTCTACTCTTTCTAAGAATCTAGATACACCCTTAATAGCATCATCATTCCAAGGACATTCTACTCCATAATCTCCCATAAATAAAATATATGTTCTAAGAGTATCTGCTCCATATTTTTCGACTTCATCTAAAGGATCTATAACATTTCCTCTAGATTTACTCATCTTTTCACCATCAGGTCCTAAAATTAAACCTTGAGCAGTTCTTTTAGCATAAGGTTCTTTAGTAGGAACAACTCCAATATCATATAAGAATCTATGCCAGAATCTAGAATAAATCATATGTCTAGTAACATGTTCCATTCCCCCATTATACCAATCAACAGGAAGCCAGTACTTTAATTTTTCCATATTAGCAAGTTCATTATCATTCTTAGGATCAATATATCTTAAGAAATACCAACTAGATCCAGCCCATTGAGGCATAGTATCAGTTTCTCTTTTAGCATCTCTTCCACACTTAGGGCACTTACAATTAACGAACTCCTCTATCTTAGCAAGTGGACTTTCTCCATCAGTACCAGGTTCAAAATTTTCTACTTTAGGAAGTCTTAAAGGTAATTCTTCATAAGGAATAATAACATCACCACAAGTGTCACAATGAACAATAGGAATAGGTTCACCCCAATATCTTTGTCTATTGAAGGCCCAATCTTTCATTTTATATTGAACACCTTTTTCTCCAATACCTTTTTCTTGTAAGAATTCAGCCATTTTTTCAATAGCTTCTTTTTTATTTGTAATACCATTTAAGAAACCACTATTAATCATCATTCCATCACCGGTATATGCTTCTTTAGACATATCTCCGCCCTTAATAACTTCAATAATTGGAATATTAAATTTCTTAGCAAATTCAAAGTCTCTTTCATCATGAGCAGGAACTGCCATAATAGCACCAGTACCATAACCCATCATTACATAATCAGAAATATATATTGGAATCTCTTCACTATTTACTGGATTAATAGCAACTAATCCTTCAATTCTTTCTCCTGTTTTATCTTTAACAAGTTGCGTTCTTTCAAACTCTGTTTTCTTTTGAGCAAATTCTCTATATGCTTCAATCTTATCCATATTAGATATTCTATCAGCATACTTATCAATTAATGGATGTTCTGGAGCCATAACCATAAAAGTAACCCCAAATAAAGTATCAGGTCTTGTAGTATAAATCTTTAAAGTTTCATCAATACCTTTAATCTTAAAATCTACAAAAGCTCCTGTACTTTTACCAATCCAATTTTGTTGTTGTAATTTAATATTAGGTAAATAATCTACTTCTTCTAACCCTTCTAATAACTTATCAGCATAATCAGTTATTCTTAAATACCAAACATTCTTTTCTTTTTGAATAACATCTGAATGACAAATATCACATTTACCACCTTGTGAATCCTCATTAGAAAGTACTACCTTACAACTAGGGCAATAATTAACATAAGCATTATCTCTAAATACTAACCCATTTTCAAACATCTTCATAAAGATCCATTGAGTCCATTTATAATATTTTTCATCAGTAGTATCTACTACTCTACTAAAATCAAATGAAAATCCAACCCTTTTAAGTTGTTCAGTAAACTTTTTAATATTATTATCAGTTACTATTCTAGGATGAGTATTTGTCTTCATAGCATAGTTCTCAGTTGGTAAACCAAAAGCATCAAATCCTATTGGAAAAAGTACATTATACCCTTCCATTCTTCTCTTACGAGAAATTACCTCAAGTCCACTATAAGCTTTAACATGTCCTACATGCATTCCAGCTCCAGATGGATAAGGAAATTCTACTAATCCATAAAACTTCTTTTTACTAAAATCATCAGTAGCTTCAAAAGCATGATTATCTTCCCATCTTTTTTGCCACTTTTTTTCTACTTCTTTTATATTCATTATTTATTCTTTCCTTTCTTTAAAAACAATCCAAGTGCTCCATAGCAAATAATGATAAGCGCAAAGAGCATTCCAAATCCCATTAATAATTGCCAAGCTAAACTTGTATCTATCATTGTACACAGTGTACCTGTAATTGAAATTATAAAACTATTAATTAATATTACTAATAAACCTAATTTATTATAATTAATACCTTTCAGTTTATAACGACCTACTAATAACCTAATTTCTTGCATATTTTTAACTTCATTCTTTTTTCGCTTAATTAAGTATATAACTAAGTAAACTATAAAAATCAGCACAAAAGAAACCATAAATATAAATAAATCTTCCATATTTCCTCCTAAAAATAAAACCACAGCTAATCAAAGGACGAAAAGCCGTGGTACCACCTTATTTTATACTCTTAAGTTATAAAGGACTTCTCCTAATACATCCAAAAGCAAGTTCAAAATATTTATTTATTAGTTTCCACCAACCACTAACTCTCTATTAAATATAAATATCTCTACTACTCTTTCTTCCTCTGCTTACCCATGTATTATATAAAATAATTTTATTTATTGCAAGTTCTAATTAATTACATAATTAATCAACAACAAATGGATTAGATTGAGTACCATTTCCACCTGTAATACTAACTGTACTCTTTAAAGAAATTGCAGGGCGGACCTTATTAGCAGGATAAGCGCTGTAGTACGTATAATAACTCCGTCCTATATTATTTTCATCATTTAAAGCTCCACCAAGTTTACCGCTCGTTGTGACACCAAATAAAACAGCTATATTCGAAAAATAATTGCTTGGTGTCATAGTCATCCAATATTGTCCACTTAAGTATAAATAATATGTTGAATTATCAACTTCATATGCCCCTCCAGCAAAAGCTATCTCATCAGCAGTAAGTAATCCTATTTTATAGGTTAACTTCCCATTACCACCATAATTATTATTTGAAACAGTAAATCGTGATATATTGATATCTGTTCCACTAGCATCTGGACATTTAAGCGTTGGAGTGGCATTTGGATTAGGAGCCCATTCGTTACTTGATATTAATCTTTCTGAAGCACCATATATAGTCTTAGCATTACCATATCCAAGATTTGTATATTCAGTTCTATTGCCAATTGAAGTAATACTAGCCAAACTTTTATCATTACACCATATAACATCTGCTAATTTTGAATCATAAGATTGTAATTTATTTTCATACCATTCCTCTAGCATTGTCAAAACTAAACTTTTATTGCTAGTAAGATTTTGATGTTCTTCATCATATGAAGAACTCCCAGGATTGCCTCTCATGAAGCCTACATATGCATTTTTATCAAAAGAATCTACAATATTATATAATTCCTCTTGTTGATTAGCAGCAAAAGCATTTGTTGTAGTAAATAAAGTAGAATCACAAGGGTTACTTGCTGAAGAAGGATTCCTGTTATATAAAACTAGTTTTATATTTCCTAGTCCATCTATTCTTACGATTCTCCAACACATATTTGCAAATACTAAATAATTATTATCCACTGCCCCTCTATAATAATAACTGATTCCATAATCATCTTCAGTACTTCTTAATCCTTCGCTCATGTAATCTCCACTTTGAGCAGTTACTTCACGTCCTGGTACTGTCATTCCTGTATCAGTATCTAAATTAGGTTTTGCTTGATTTGCTTTTATTCCAGCAAGTAATGATCCAGCTGGTGCATTTTTCCACCTACTAGGCGCTGGTATTCCATTTGATTCTTCTACATATATTTTGGCATTAAATACTGCTCCTTGGGCATCATTTTGATCTAATCCATTATCTTTAAAATATATTTTTAATTCATAATTATGGGCATCTCCATCTGCTGCTAAAAATGATCCCATTCCAAATGATATTTTACCTGTTCCATTTATAGATACTCCAGTTTGGCTTGCTACTGGTGTGCCATTTGTTCCACTAAGTAGTGTTAAATCATAAGTTAGATATTCATCAGTAAAGGTATTGGTTATGACATTTAAACCTATTTCATAATACATTCTTTGATCTGTTGTATTCCATCCTGTTAATGTAAATGTTTTAGTTGCCCATGATTCTTCTCTTGGATATATATTTGATGCGATAACATTTTCATCACCTTCAGAGTATTGTATTCCCATTCTACCTGCTGTTAGACTTATGGTTGATGCACTTTCTAGTCCAGTTATTCTGGCACTAAAGTATGCATAGGTTACTCCGATTAGCACTAGTGCTAGTGCTATTACACTTACTATTATTGTATTTTTAGCTTTTTTATCCATAAGAAAATCACTATCCTTCTATAGTGATTATCTCATATTTTAATTATTTTTTAAAGTTTAAAACTACAATTCAGCAATGTATTCAAGAAGTTTTAAGAACATTGTAACATATTTAGGATGTAATCCTTTACGTTTAAGTTTTCTAATTCTAATTCTCTTATCCTTAATTTCTAAATCACTAAATAATACTTCTGCAATCATTTCTTTAATATCTGTATTAATTTGTAAGTCACTAACGATTGAATCGATATCATCATTAATAATTCTTTCAGCATCTATTTCAATATTAGTACCTCTACAGTTAATTGAAACTTGTTTTGTTGAAGGAACATTCTTAACTTCTACAACAAAATCATTACCTTCTGGATAAGAATTAAAATTACTATATTGTTCTTCCCCTAAATATACAGTAACTTCTTCAGGTTTTCTGGTATTTCTAAATCTTACTTTATAACTTCTTGTTTGAGGAAGAACCTCTCCCTTACCTTCAACTTGTCTAACAATACAAGTAAAGTTATTAGCTTGATAGTTATAATCAATATCAGATATAGAATAATATCCATCTTCAAATAAAGAACTAATACCATCATCTTCATATAATTTATAAGTGTTACTCTTTCCTGGAAAAATGTGGATATCTAACGCTTTAGGAACATTCGTATTATTTAAATCATCATCAGACAAATCTGCAAGTGGAATAATTGTTCCCATTTTAGCAAATACTGGATAATCTTCATCTTTAAAGAAAGTAACATATCTTTTACCACCAATATACTTTTTACCTGTTTTAAAATCATACCATGTACCATTAGGTAAAAAAATTCTATGAACGGTACGATTCATTAATGGATTTTTCTTTGTAGTTAC
>CACXGV010000038.1 GCA_902767375.1 uncultured Erysipelotrichaceae bacterium | reverse complement strand
TTTTTAAAGAACAAAAAGGAAGTGATAAATTATGAATAATAATTCAGATAATCAAAGTGTTGCAAAAAGTAATATCAATTGGTATCCAGGTCATATGAAAAAAACTAAAGATGAACTTAAAAAAGTAATACCTTTAATTGATATTGTCTTTGAAATAATTGATTCCAGAATACCAGAATCATCAAAAATAAGAGATATTGATTCCCTTATCAAAGATAAAAAAAGAATTCTTATTATGTCAAAGAAAGACTTATGTGATCTTAACGAGACTAATAAGTGGATTAAATATTATGAAAGCAAAGGTTATAAAGTTGTATTATGTAATCTAAATGATCAAAATGATTATAAAATAATAATATCTGCTTGTAATGAGATAATTAATCAAATAAATAAAAAAAGAAAAGAAAAAGGTATGAAGCCTAAAGAGATAAAAGCAACAGTTATAGGAATCCCAAATGTTGGAAAAAGTACTTTTATAAATAAATTAGCTGGTAAAAAAGTAACTAATGTTGGTAATATGCCTGGTGTAACAAAATCGCTTAATTGGCTTAAAACTAAAGAAAAAATGCTAATATTAGATACTCCGGGAATTTTATGGCCAAAATTTGAAAGTGAAAAAATAGCGCTTAACTTAGCATCAATGACTGCCATAAATGAAAATATCTTACCAATAAATGATATATCATATTACATCTTAACCATGTTAAATGAATATTATCCAAATATCTTAAAAGAAAGATTTAAAATAACTAAACTAGACGATGACTCATATAATATAATAGCAGCCAATATTGGTGCAATAAAAAATGGTGAAATAGATTATAAAAGAGTAAGCATGTATATTATAAATGAGATAAAGAATGAAAAAATCAAAGGCATTACCTTTGATAGGAAAGATGATTAATATGAACAAACTAGAAATACTTGAACACTTAAATAATATAGATTTAGATAGGAAAGACTATATAATAATATCTGGTGCCTCTTTAGTACTTCAAGATGTAGTAGAAGAAACAGAAGATATAGATCTAACATGTTCTAAATCTTTTTATAATTCGCTAGATTGGCCTATAAAAAAAGGTGCTTTTGGTTCAAATATAAAATATAAAAATGTATTTGGAATTAGCAATAACCTATATGACGAAAACGACTACATAATAATAGAAGGATATAAATGCATGACCTTAGAAGGTTGTCTAAAAATTAAAAAAATGCTAAATAGACCTAAAGATAAAAAAATAATTAATAAATTAGATCTATTACTTTCAAAAAAAGATAACTATCGCTATGAAAGGGAACTTATTAATAAAGGATTTCATTTAATAGCAGGAGTTGATGAAGTAGGTCGTGGGCCTTTAGTAGGGCCTGTCGTAACTGCAGCAGTAATCTTACCTGAAAATTATCACCTAGATGGCCTTACTGATTCCAAAAAACTATCAGAAAAGAAAAGAGAAGAATACTATAACATAATAATGAAAGATGCAATAGCAGTATCAATAGGAGTTAAAAGCGCTAAAGTAATTGATGAAGTAAATATCTATGAAGCAACAAAACTTGCAATGTATGAAGCAATAGATAATTTAAAAATAAAACCAGAATATATATTAATAGATGCTATGAAATTAGAAGATTTAAAAATCCCTAGCACGAGTATTATTAAAGGTGATTTTAAAAGTGAATCAATAGCCGCTGCATCAGTTATCGCTAAAGTAACAAGAGATCATATGATGTACAAATTAGATGAAGAATTTCCTGAATATGGTTTTAGATCACATAAAGGCTATCCAACAAAAAAACATATTGAAAATGTCAAAAAATATGGTTTACTTGATAATTATAGGTTTACTTTTTCACCCATAAGTGATTTAATAAAGCAAGGTGGTAATTTTGAAAAAGAGATTAGGAAAACAAATAATTAAAAATACTATTATTTATACACTATATATCTATTTACTAGAAATTATAGTTAAAATAAATACTGAAAATAGCTTAATAGATTGGAGTAGTCTACGAATTTTTTTAAGTTCTCTAATAATAGGTTTACTACTTGGTCTTATTATGAGTTTATTCAAAAATAGAACTTATAAAATAATTGGAACTATTTTAACATTCGGTTTATCATTATATACCTGGATTGAAATTAACCTATATAACTATATGGGTTTCTTTATGGGAATAGGTAATGCTGAACAAGGAACTAAAATAGTAGATTATATTAAAGATTACATTCAAGCAGCCCAAGCTATTAGTCTATTAGTAATCGTACCATTTATTTTATATGAAGTATATATTTGGTTCTTAGATGGATTCTTAAAAAGAAGAAAATTAGAAAAAACTAGTTTATTTGTCTTTAAAAGAAATACTATCGGTAAAAAAAGTTTTGATTTAGTTGCTACTTTTATTATATTAGCAGGTTTAGGTGTTTTATATTATGCATCACTAGATGCCAAATTTATGCAAAATAAATACCAAACAATTAAAAATACATCTCTTATTAAAATGAGTGATAATTCTAATCTTAGTGTAAGCACTCTAGGACTATATCCATATGCCATTAGTGATTTAATTGTAACTGGTTTTAATATTGAGGAAGATGAAGTATCATTTATTGCCGAAAATGGAAATAATCAAAAAGAAGAACCAGTAACTGATTATACTAGAATAATAGACGATTCTGCATGGAAAAGGCTAATTGAAAATGAAAAAGATTCAACAAATAATAAATTAAATAATTATTTTATAAGTCGAAATATAACAGATAAAAATGACTATACAGGAATGTTTGAAGGTAAAAACTTAATTGTTGTTTTAATGGAATCAGTTAATATGATAGCTATCAATGAAGAAGAATTCCCAACTTTATATAAAATGTATAATGAAGGAATAAGTTTTAGAAATAACTATACACCAAGAAATAATTGTTCAACTGGTAATAATGAAATGACAGTAATGACAAGTTTATTTACCATTAATAATACATGTACAGCCAATAAATATAAAAATAATGTTTATCCTGAAGCAATCTTTAATATCTTTAATAATGCAGGATATACAACATCTTCTTATCACGATTATGCTGAACACTATTATTCAAGAAGAACTATTCATCCAAATATGGGTAGCATGAAATACATGAATGTTGTAGATTTAAAAATGAAATGGTCTAGCATTTATGAAGAATGGCCAAGTGATGTAGACTTTATTGAAAAAGCCACTCCAAATTTTATTGACCAGGAACATTTCATGGTTTTCTTAACTAGTGTAACAACTCACCAACCATATACAGTATCATCTGAATTTGGAGATAAAAACTTAAAAGAATTTAAAGAATATAACTATAGTAAACCAGTTAAACGTTATATGTCTAAAATGAAAGAATTAGATAAAGCTTTAGAGCTACTACTTCAAAAACTAGAAGCAGCTGGCAAATTAGATGATACAGTCATTGCTTTATTCTGTGATCATTATCCTTATGGATTATCTACATCTCAAATAAATGAAGTTCTAGATTATAACGTTAAAGTTGATAAAGAAGTAGACCGTACACCAATGGTAATCTATCATCACGGAACTGAACCAATGCAAATTGAAAAATACACATCAATCATCGACTTACTTCCAACTTTATTAAATATGTTTAATTTAGACTATGATCCAAGACTATATCTAGGTACAGATATAATGTCAGATAATCATGGGCGTACAGTATTTGCCGATGGTTCATGGCAAGATGAAGTAGGGTACTATTCAGCAACATCTGGTAAATTTAAAGCAAAAGAGGGCATGACCCCATATACAAGCGAAGAATTAATCAAAATTAACACTGAAATAAACTTAAGACAAAAAATGAGTGCTTTAGCTATTAAAAATAATTATTTCAAGTATTTAGGTAATGGTATTAAAAAATATCAAGCAATAATTGAAGAAGAAAATAATTCATTAATTGCCAAAGAAGAAACTTTAGAAAGTGGGGAAACTGAATGAATTTAGTAATTGTCGAATCTCCAAGTAAAACTAAAACTATTGGAAAATACTTAGGAAGTAATTATAAAGTAGTATCCAGTAAAGGACACATAAGAGATTTAGCAACTACAGGAAAATTTGGTTTAGGAATTGATATAGAAAATGAATTTAAACCAAATTATACAGTCATTAAAGGCAAAACAAGCGTAATAAAAGATTTAAAAAAAGATGCAGCAGCATCAGATATCGTCTATTTAGCAACCGACCCAGACCGTGAAGGTGAAGCTATTAGTTGGCATATTTATGATGTCCTAAATCTAAAAGATAATAAATATGAAAGAGTAGTATTTAATGAAATTACTCATGATGCAGTTATAAATGCATTCAAATCACCAAGAAAAATTGATTATAACCTAGTAAAGAGTCAAGAAACTAGAAGAATGTTAGATCGCATCATCGGTTTTAGATTATCTAAACTAATGCAATCTAAAACAGGTGGCAAATCAGCTGGTCGTGTTCAAAGTGTAGCTTTAAAATTAATTGTTGATCGCGAAAGAGAAATTGAAAGCTTTATTCCGGAAGAATACTGGACAATAAAAGCAATTTTTCCAGACTTTGAAGCTGAACTAGAAAAATATAAAAATAAAAAAGTTGAAATTAAAAATGAAGTTGAAGCTGACAATATAATTAAGAATTTATCCAAAAGTTTCAATATAGATTCAATTGAAAAGAAAGAAAAGAGTAAAAAAGGCGTTATGCCATTTACTACTTCAACTCTTCAGCAAGCATGTGCTAATAAATTCAATTTTGGGGCATCTAAAACTATGCGCATTGCCCAAAAACTTTATGAAAGTGTTGATATTGGAACTGAAACTGTCGGTTTAATAACTTATATGCGTACCGACTCATTAAGATTATCAGATACTTTTATAAAAGATGCTCAAGGTTATATTGCTAAAAACTATGGCAAAGAATACATTGGCCCAGTAAAAAAAGCTAAAAAAGGGCAAAATGTTCAAGATGCCCATGAAGCTATTAGACCAACATCAATAAATCGAACTCCAGGAAGTATTAAAGAATACTTATCAAATGATGAATATAAAGTTTATAGTATTATCTATGCTAGAGCGCTAGCATCCCTAATGTCAGATGCCAAAGTCCTAGCAACAACAATAATATTAGAAAATAATAATTACTATTTTAAAGCAACTGGACAAATTGTTACATTTAAAGGATATTTAAATGTCTATGGTAAATATGTAGAATCAGATGATGTAGTACTTCCTGATTTAGAAGGCTATAAAACTAAAGTGCTAATATCCGAAGATATTGAAAAGAAACAACACTTTACTGAACCAAAACCAAGATATACTGAAGCCTCTTTAATCAAAGAATTAGAATCACTTGGTATTGGTAGACCATCAACATATGCTAAAATAATTGAAGTAATAAAAGAAAGATTATACGTTAAATTAATTGAAAAAAAATTTCATCCAACTGAAGTAGGAATTGAAATAACTGACAAATTACAAGAATTCTTTTCAAATATTATTAATGTAGAATATACAGCCAACATGGAAAATGACTTAGACCTAATCGCCGAAGATAAAGAAGATAATATTAAAGTATTAAAAAACTTCTTTAACGATTTTGAGCCTCTAGTAGAAAAAGCTTTCCATGAAATGGAGAAAAAAGCTCCTGAAACTACTGGTGAAAAATGTCCTGAATGCGGAAATGAACTAGTAATAAGAAGTGGAAAATACGGAGAATTTACTGCTTGTTCTAATTATCCAACCTGTAAATACATCAAAAAAGAAGAAAAAGAAACTAGTATCATTTGCAAATGCCCATCATGTGGCCACAATATAATTGAAAAAAGAAGTAAAAGGGGAAAAGTATTTTACGGCTGTGACAACTATCCTAAATGTAAAAATGCCTATTGGGATAAACCAACTGGTGAAACATGTCCAAATTGTTCATCACTACTAGTAGAACATGGTAAACAAATAAAATGTTCAAATTGTGATTACCAAAAATAATACTTAATCTTAAGTATTATTTTTTCTTGCTACAAACAAATAGTCGTGATATAATACTTATAGTTTTGAAGGGAGGGATTATAAATGACCAAGGTAGAAGTTAGAAATGGTGACGTAGACAAAGCTTTAAAAAGATTTAAAATTAAAGTAGCTCGTAGTGGAGTCCCTTCAGAAATCAAAAAACATAAATGTTATGAAAAACCAGGAGTACGTAGAAGAAACGAACTTAAAGAGAATATCAAAAATTCACGTAAAAAGAATCGTAATAGAGACTAAGGAGAATAACAATGTTTGAACAAGTACAAAAAGATTTAACTGAAGCTATGAAAGCTAAAGATTCTTTTAGATTATCAGTAATTAGAATGCTTAAAAGTGCTCTAAAAAATGAAGAAATAAACAAAAAAGAACCTTTAACTGATGATGAAGTTTTACAAGTTATCAAAAAACAAGTAAAAACAAGAAAAGATTCAAAAGCTGAATATGAACAATATAATCGTTTAGATTTAGCCGAAGATCTTGAAAAAGAGATCAAAATCTTAAGTGCATATCTACCTGAAGAACTATCAGAAGAAGAATTAAAGAAAATAGTAGACGAAACTATTAATGAATTAAATCCTGATGGAATGAAAGGAATGGGCCTAGTTATCAAAACTATAAGTAGCAAATATGGTGCTAAAGCAGATATGGGCTTAGTAAGTAGATTAGTAAAAGAAAAATTACAGAACCGTTAAGGTTCTTTTTCTATTAAAAATATGATATTATTAAAAAAGATTTGGAGGGAATTATGAAGAAATATTTAAAATATATCATCTTATTTATTATCTTTTTATCTAGTATAATCTTCATGAATAATAACGAAGAATTATACCATACTCCAATCTTAAAAATAACTAATATTTATATTCATGATACAGATATACAGTATAACGATACCTTAAAAGAAGAATATTATTATGAAACTATTACCGGTAAGATAATAAATGGTAAGTTTAAAAATAAAGAGTTATCATTTGAAAATATACATTCATTTTCTGGCGTCTACGATGAAGAATATGCTAAAGGTGATGAAGTATTTGTAAGTATTAACGATAATGGTTCAATATCAGAAGTTATAAACTTAAGAAGAGATAAATATCTAGTCCCATTATTTGTTCTAGCTATTTGTCTATTACTAGCAATTTGTAATCTCAAAGGATTATACACTATAATTAGTTTAATTCTAAATATGGCTATTATTTTAACTATTACTTATTTAAGAGATCAAAATATCTCTATTTTCTTACTATTTGGGATAGGAGTTATTATAATGTCTTCTTTATCACTTTTATTAACTAGTGGTAAAAATATTAAAACTAAAATAGCAATTCTATCAACAATAGTCTCATTATTTATTACTTTTATAATATCATTTACTATCATAAAAATATTTAATAATGATATTCCTTATTGGTACATGGATTATGTAGATATACTATATGATTATAAAGAAGTCTTCCTAGTAAGTGTCTTAATCAGTGGGTTAGGAGCAATAATGGATATTTCTATCTCTATAACGTCAACTTTAAATGAAATAATTACTAACTCACCGCGTATCAGTAAAAGAAGTCTTATTAAAAGTGGCAATAACTTATCTGAAGATATTTTAGGTACTATGGTAAATGTTTTACTATTTACATCCATATCTGGTTGTATGCCAATGCTAATCTATGTAATGAGAAATAATATAGGAATTATGACAGCCATTAATATGTATGCCAAAATTGAACTAATAAGATTTATGACTGGTTGTATAGGAATCTTAGTAACGATCCCTATAACTATGAATATTGCCATCTATTTTTTAAAAAGGAGGGCATCTAAATGATAATCTTTGCTTATAGTATAATCCTAATCATCCTATCAATCCTAATTGGCAAAAAAAGAGGCTTAAGAAGTATCTTATCCCTAGTATTTAATCTTCTAATTATTATCTTAGCCCTAATATTAATTAATTTTGGTTTTAATATCTATGTAATTGCTTTTATCTCTTATTTTATAATATCAAGTATCATTATATTTTACTTAAATGGTTGGAATATCAAAACCAAATCAGCTTATTTAGGAGTTTTAACCGTAACAATAATCAATACTATTATGATTCTGTATTTAAATAATAAATTACACCTCGGAGCTTTCTCTTATGAATTTGTTGAAGAAATATCTGCTTATTCCTTTAATATTCATCTAAGTTTAAAACAAATCAGTTTTGTAGTTTTACTATTTATTTCAACCGGAACTATTTCAGATACTGCCATTGCCATTTCATCAGCCCTATATGAAATAAAAGAAAACTCTAAACTAACTGATCACGAATTATTTAAATCAGGTATGAATGTCGGAAAAGATATCATTGGAACTACCGTTAATACCTTATTATTCTCATTTATAGCATCATTCTTAGGATATCTTTTATGGCATAATTATGATTCATTTATTAAAATTATTAACTATCATGGTTTTGCAACTGAAATTATTGAATTATTACTAGCAATAATTGGTTGCCTAATCATAATTCCAATAACATCTATAATTGAAATAAAACTTATGAAGAAAAAATAAATCTAAATCTCAAACATATAATTAATTGGTGATTATATGCTTGAGATTTTTTCTAATGCCTTAAGAAATAAAGATTATTATATTTGTTTATATGATAATTCTATATATATTTATAACTATGAAGAAATAATAAATTTTACTAATATTAAAATAGATATTAAATTAAAAAATACTACTATATCTATAAAAGGAAATAACTTACATATTATTAAAATGGAAAACAATGAACTACTTATTAAAGGTACTATTAAAGGTGTAACATATGAATAATAAAGTAATTATTGAAGTAAATAATTATATAAAAAGATTCATAGATAAATGTATTCAAAATAATATTAATATTTCTAATGTTAAATATTTATCTAATGATAAATTAACATGTTTAATAAGTTTTAAAGACTATAAAGATCTAGTTAAGTTAAATTATCAATCCCATATTAAAATAATTAAATATGAAGGCCTAAATGGCCTTAAAAAGCATCTTAAAGAAAATATATATTATTATCTATTAATTCTATTATGTTTTATTTATATGGATATAATAACTAGTTATATTATAAAAATAGATATAATTCACGAAAATAAACAAATAAGAAATCTAATAAATAATGAATTAAAAGAAAATGATATAACCCCATATAGTTTATCTAAATCATTTAATGAATTAGAAAAAATAAAAGAAAATATTATTAAAAATAACCCCAATAAAATAGAATGGCTCAGTATAACTAGAAATGGTATGAAATATATCATTAATGTCGAAGAAAGAAAGATAAACAACTTAAAAGAAGATAATACACCCCAAAACATTATAGCAACTAAAGATGCTCAAATTACTAAAATAATTTCAAATAGGGGAGAAGTATTAGTAAGATCAGGAGATCTAGTTAAAAAAGGAGATATTTTAATAAGTGGGAATATCTATCTTTATGATGAAATAAAAGGATTAACTAAAGCTGAAGGAATAGTTTATGGTAATGTATGGTATGAAACAAATATTAAAATACCAAAAGAAAAAGAAATAACAAAAAATACTGGAAGAGAAAGATATAATCTAAATATAAATAATAAAATCTTACTAAAAAATAAATATAAATTATTTAAACAAGATAATATCAAAGAATTAAAAATCTTATTCTTTAAGATTAAGATATATAAAGAAATAGAATATACCAAATATAATTATAAATTGTCTAATAAAGATATAGAAATAGAACTAAATAATTCTCTAAAAAAAGCCTTTAATGATAAATTAAAAGATAGAGGTAAAATAATTAATCAAAAAGTTTTGAAAAAGACGGAAAATAATAGTACAATAGAATATAGAATATTTGTAATAACTAATGAAATAATTAGTACAAATTCTAAAATAGAAATAGGTGATGCAAATGATACCACAAAAAGCAGTTAATATCATCATAGATTTATGGCCCATCGTTACTTTAATATCAGTTGTTTTAATCGCTCTAAGAATTACTTATTTAGTCTTAAACCATAAAAGATTTATTTTATATAAAGAATTAATTAGTCTATGTTTTATAATATATATAATTATGCTATTTGAACTTGTAACAACCACAGACTTTGAATCATTTAGTAATAATTATATTCCATTTAAAGAAATATTTAGATATAGTTTCACTAGTAAATTATTTTATCGTAACGTTGTAGGGAATATTGTATTATTCATTCCTTTTGGTTATTTTGTAAGCTATTATTGCAAACTAAATAAAAAAGGATATATAGCAGCATTAATAACTTTAATAACCAGTTTAACTATTGAAGTTATCCAAATGGGAATAGGTAGATCTTTTGATGTTGATGATATAATTCTAAATGTTATTGGTGGTATTTTAGGTTATTTATTCTATTATATATTTGAAAAAATATTTAATAAATATAATGAAAAGTTTAAAAATAATCTATTACTAAATATAATTTGTATTATAATTATAATAGTACTAGCACTAATAATACTTAATTTGTATGGGGTGATAATATAATGTTTGATATTATTGATAAATATGGTTATAAAAATTATGATTACTTAGAAGAAGTTTTATCATATGCTCTAGATAAACTAAACGTTGAAAATCCATATTTTAGTTTAGTATTAACCGATGATGAAGAAGTACACTATTTAAATAAAACATATCGTAATATAGATCGAACTACTGATGTATTAAGTTTTGCTTTAAATGATAATGGATCTTTTCCAGGACCAGTAAACGTTCTAGGAGATATTTATATCAGCATTCCTAAAATGAAAGAGCAAGCTATTGAATATGGTCATAGCGAGAAAAGAGAGTTATCATTTCTAGCTGTTCATGGTTTATTACACCTTTTAGGTTATGATCACACACTAGGACCTGAAGAAGAAAAAGAAATGTTTGATTTACAAAAGGAGATATTAAATGAAAAAGGCATTATCAATTAAAAGATTACATAAATCATTTGGATACGCATTTACTGGATTTAAAAAATCATTTAAAGAAGAAGCCAATATGAAAATTCATATCTTAATAGCTTGCTTAGTAATAATATGTGGTTTTATCTTTAATGTAAGTTATTTAGAATGGATTGTTCTATTATTTGCAATTGGAATAGTAATAGGAGCAGAACTTCTAAACACTGCTATTGAAAATCTGGTTGATTTAGTAACAACTGAAAGAAATGAACAAGCAGCTTTAATTAAAGATGTATCAGCCTCATTTGTCATGATATTAGCAATTATGTCTGCAATCATAGGTTTAATCATCTTTATACCAAAATTATTAGTAGTATTGGGGGTATTATAAAATGTTTGAAAATCTAAAAATGATCATTAAAAATGCCTATACTCCTATATCTAAATATAAAGTAGCATGTATTCTCGTATGCAATAATAATCAAGAATTCATAGGCGTAAACGTTGAAAATCCGTCATTTAAAAGTGGTCTATGTGCAGAACAAGTAGCCATAGGGTCTGCCATAAGTGAAGGATATTCTAAACCAGATTTTAAAGAGTTACATGTTTTAGGTAGTGGCAAAGAATGCTGCACACCATGTTTTTTATGCAGGCAAATATTAGTTGAATTTTTAAATGAAGATGCCAAAGTAATTTGCTATAATAGAAATGGGAAAAAAGAAGAATATACAGTTAAAGACTTATGCCCACATGCATTCAATTTGGAGGATAAAAATGGTAAGTGAGTTAGAAAGATTATTAGCAAATAGTTATGCTCCCTATGATCATGTATGTTTTAGTGCTATCGTTCAAATGAAAGATAAAACTACCTTTGGCGGAGTAACTATTAAAAATAGAACCTTTAGAGATACAATATTTGCTGAATCACTAGCAATAGCAAGAGCAGTAACAGCTGGCTACAAATATAAAGACTTTGAAGCTATCTATATTATGGTAGGAACCAAAAATATCAATGATTTAAAATATCTAAATAGGGATGTCATAACTGAATTCCTAGAACCAGATAAACACGTATATTTATATGATTTAAATCGCAATGAAAGAATCCTAAAAGTAGGAAATTTAGTTAATAATATATATTAAGGAGGTAAAAAATGAAAAGTGGATTTGTAAGTATAATCGGTCGTCCAAATACAGGAAAAAGTACGCTTTTAAATACAATTCTAAAAACCCATCTAGCTATCGTATCAGATGTAGCAGGCACAACTAGAAATGCTATCCAAGGAGTATATAATGATACTGATGCTCAAATTATATTTATAGATACCCCTGGTATTCATAAACCTCAAGATAAACTAGGTAAATATCTAAATAAACAATCATATGAATCATTAGAAGATATTGATGCAATTCTTTTTGTGGTTGATGCAACTGCCAAAATTGGCAGGGGAGATAGATTCATCGTTGAAACCTTTAAAAATGTTTCAACTCCAGTAATACTAGTCCTAAATAAAATAGATAAATTAGATGATGAAGGTATTTTAAAAGCCATCAATGAATACAAAGAATTATATGACTTTTCTGATATTATTCCAATAAGTGCCTTAAAAGATGATAATGTAAATAGATTAATTAAAGTCTTAAAAGGATATCTAACTGATGAAATAAAATACTATGATGATGGAACTATAACTAATACAAGTCTTCAGTTTATGTTAGGTGAACTAGTACGTGAAAAAGTACTAAATTTAACAGATGAAGAAGTTCCTCATTCCGTAACTTGTGTTGCCACTCATATGAAAGATAAAGGAGAAATATTTGATGTCTATGTAGATATCATTGTAGATCGAAACTCCCTTAAAAAAATCATAATTGGCTCAGGCGGATCAATGCTAAAGAAAATTGGAACTATGGCAAGACGTGATATGGAAATCTTACTAGGTAAACAAGTATATCTAGA
>CACXGV010000037.1 GCA_902767375.1 uncultured Erysipelotrichaceae bacterium | reverse complement strand
TATTATGCAAGTACTTCTGATGGAGAATATTCAACTTTAAATAGTTTAATACCTAAAGAAGGTGTTTGGTCATTCTATGCATCAAGAAATAACTATAGACCTTACTCATATGGTAAATTATTTAGCGAATTAGGTTATACTACTTATGCCTTCCATGATGGTACGCGTAGATATTATGATAGAAACTTAACCCATCCTAAAATGGGATATACTTATATTGCCTGCGGAAAAGATGAAAAAGGAAACCCAGGATTAGAAAAATACATGAACTGTAGACAATGGCCTCAAAGCGATGTTGACATGATGAAATACTCATTTGATTATTATAAAGATGCTGAACATTTCATGACTTACTATATGACTATAAGTGGTCACTTAGAATACAACTTTGGTGGTAATAATATGGCAGCTCGTCATAAATCAGAAGTTCAAAATGTTCCTTACAGTAATGCTATTAAAGCCTACATTGCCACTCATATCGAAGTAGATAAAGCCCTAGAACTTCTATTACAAGAATTAGAAGAAGCTGGTAAACTAGATGATACAGTTATCGTAATGTCAGCAGATCACTACCCATATGGACTTACTAATAAAGAAATAGCTGAAGTATTAGATATTCAAGATGAAAAATTTGATATTCATAAAAATAATTTAATCATTTGGAGCAAGGGATTAGAATATAAAGAATTCGATAAATATGCTATGAGTTTAGATATCTTGCCAACTGTTCTTAACCTATTTGGCTTTGATTTTGACTCAAGATTATTAATGGGAAGAGATATCTTATCAAATTCCGAAGGATTAGTAATTCTAAGTGATCGTTCATGGATTAATGAATATGGTAAATATAATGCAAGCACTAAAAAATTCACTGAATTTAAAGAATTACCATCTGAAGATTATGTTGAAAAAATGAATGAAATTGTTTATAACAAATATGTTGTATCTAAAAACATCTTAGAAAATGATTATTATCGTACAATATTTGAAAGGGATTAATTATGAACGTTAAAGAAAAAATGCTAAAATATGAATCTCTATATAACAAATATGCCTGTTTAGATAAAGACGCTATTAGATTAAAAGATTATACCCCTGATATTAGACCAAACTATTTTAGAGATGCTGATCGCATTTTGCATTCAGCATCTTATACTAGATATATGGGTAAAACTCAAGTATTTACCCTATCATCTAATGACAATATCTCAACTAGAATGGTCCATGTTCAACTAGTATCTAAAGTGGCTCGTACAATTGGTAGAGCCTTAGATTTAAATGAAGATTTAATTGAAGCTATGTCTTTAGGACACGACTTAGGCCATGTCCCATTTGGCCACGAAGGTGAAAAAATATTAAATAGGATTTCCCTAGCCCACAATGAAGGATACTTTAATCATAATGTTCAATCAGCTAGAGAACTCATGTATTTAGAAAATAATGGTGAAGGTTGCAATTTAACTATTCAAACCTTAGATGGTATTCTTTGCCATAATGGTGAATTAGAACTTAAAAAATATGAACCTAAGAAAAAAACTAAAGAAGATTTTTTAGAAGATTATAAAAAATGTTACACTGAAAAAGGATATGTAACTAAACTTATACCTATGACTTTAGAAGGATGCGTTGTTCGAATATCAGATATCATCGGATATCTTGGTCGAGATATCGAAGATGCTGAAAAATTAGGTATAATCACTAAAGATATGATACCTGAAAAGATATCTAGAGTTTTAGGTAATACTAATCGTGAAATAATCAATACAATCATCAATGATTTAATTAATCATAGTTTAAATAAACCCTATATATCTGTAAGTGATGAAGTATTTGATGCCATTAAAGAACTTAAAAAATTCAATTATGAATTTATATATGCTAAAGCCCATTCAGCAGAAATGATTAAGAACTATGAAAATATGTTTGAAACCCTGTTTGATAAATTATTAGATGTTATCAAGAACAAAGAAAAAAATCATAACATCTATCGCAAATACTTAAAGAAAATGACTAAAGAATACTTAGAAAACACCACTGATGAACGTAAAGTAATTGATTATATTGCTGGCATGACTGATGAATATTTCTTAAAAGAATATAAAAAATACCAAGATTAACTTGGTATTTTTTTATCCTTCAAAAACGTCTTTGATTCCGTCTAGACCTGGCGCTACTCCACTTACTACAGTTTGAACTAATAATAAAGTTGGTACTTTAACATTAGTAAAATCTACTTTATCAAATAATTCATCTTTTTCATTTAAATCTAAAAATTTATAATCTACTTTTAATTCTTCTAGATACTTCATAGCTTCTTTAGTATCTTTATCATCTTTGACTCCAACTAGAACTAGTTTTTCTTCAAGTGGTGGAAGAACTGGACCACAATCACACTCGTCTCCGCAATGACATTCTTCACCACAAGTGCATTCTTCGCCGCAAGTACATTCTTCACCATCATGACAATGACATTTTTCTTCTAATTCTTCTTCACTTTTCTTTTTCATATATTCTCCTTATTCTTTTAAATAATAAATGGCTGCCCAAGTTGGATTCGAACCAACGAAATATAAGATCCAGAGTCTTACGCCTTACCGCTTGGCCATTGGGCAATACCAACTTAATCTTATCACAAATACCAAATAAAAGGAACCTATTTTATAACAAAAAAGGTTCCTTTTTTTTCACTAGGTTTTAATCTGTCAATTAAATCCAAATTAACTATCGCATCACATATTTTATAATAATAGAATCTTGTAATTCCGACATAGTCACCATTATCTATAGCAGCCATTAATTTATCAATATATATGCCTCTTTCTTCAATATCCACATATACAGGTGGTATTCCAATCTTACCTAGCATTAAATTAAGAAGTGATCTAAAAGTTCTTTTATTTCCATCCATAAATGGTTGATATTTTATTAAATCAACTGTATCCTTAATTACTTCATCAATATAGCCTAAAATATTATCCTCATCTATAACATATTTTTTCGTAACAAAACTTTGAAACTTAGCTCTTGCTTCATCAGCTGATATAACATCATGACTAACATTATTAAGAATTACTGATTGATCCCTAAGTTTTCCTCCAAATTCTGGGTATGGACAATGAGAATATAACATAGAATGCATTTTTAATCCCTCAACAAAAATATTAGGCATCTTATTAAAGTCATAATTACTAATATAATTATAAATATCTGCTATTCCAAGTCTTTCTTCAATTGTAACGCCAGGTTCTACCAAAGCCTCATTATCTATATATTGAAACATATAGTTTTGTACTACCGCTTGATAATTAGTTTTTTCTAAATAATACAAATATAGAACAATTATATTTTCAGGAATAAAACAATCATCATTGTCCAATAAATCATCTAATTTTTGTTCTTTATAACCATCTTGCAATACTAAAATAGCATCTTTAGCCTGTTCTTCTGTTAAATGTAATTCTTTAGGTTTAATAAAAGCAGTATTCTCTCTCATCAGTATCACCCATCCACTTAGATTCTAACATAAAAATAGAGGAATAACAATTCCTCTATTTTTCAAACAATACTACTTCTCCTGTTTTCAAAGACTTTTGAACATCAATAACTCTTTGATTAGAAGACCCTCTCCATTTTAAAGTTGGATCATGAAGTTCATCAACATATTGTCCATCAACCAAGACATCTAAATAATTCATAACTTCAAAATCTTTTAAATCTCTATCAAATAGAAAACCTGACCAAGCCCACAAACTTTTATTAGGGTACTTTTCCTTAAAAGCTTTAGCAAGTTTCGTAGTTCCTAAAATATTCTTAGGATGCATTGGTTCTCCACCCAATATAGATAAACCTTTAATATGATCTGGAGCACATAAATCTAACACATGACTAATAACTTCATCAGTAAACTCTTCACCTTTATCAAAGTCCCATGTATTTTGATTAAAGCAATTTTTGCAATGAAATGCACATCCTTGCATAAACACAGATACTCTAACCCCTGGTCCATTTGATATATCCATTTTTCTAATTAAATTATATCTCATAATTAGTCTTCTTTATTATCTATATGTAATACTCTTTCTTTTATTTCTTGAGTTCTACCTTTGTTCCAGAAATTAGTTCCAATATATCCACAAGTTCTTCTTGCAACATTTAAAGTGTCATGATCTCTATTACCACAATTTGGACAATACCATTCAAGATTTTCATCAATTAAGATTTCCCCATCGAATCCACATTTTTGGCAATAATCACTCTTAGTATTTAATTCAGCATACATGATATTATCATAAATAAATTTAATAACATCAATAACTACTGGAATATTATTTTGTAAATTAGGTGTTTCAATATAACTAATAGCTCCACCTGGAGAAAGTTTTTGGAATTCACTTTCTAATTGTAACTTAGTAAAGGCATCAATTTCTTCAAAGACAGGAACATGATAAGAATTAGTAATATAATCTCTATCAGTTATACCTTTAATAACACCGAATCTTTCTTTTAATCCTTTTGCAAATTTATAAGTTGTACTTTCAATTGGAGTCCCATAAACTGAATAATCAATATCTTCTTCAGCTTTCCATTTCTTACAAGCATCATTTAATCTTTGTAATACTTGAAGACCAAATTCTTTTCCTACTCCATTATCAGTATGAGAGTGCCCTGTCATATATTTAACGCACTCATATAGACCAGCATATCCTAGAGAAATAGTTGAATAACCATGATGTAATAAATCATGAATGCTTTCTCCTTTTTCTAATCTTGCTAAAGCACCATGTTGCCATAAAATAGGCGCAATATCACTTGTAACATTAGAAAGTCTCTTATGTCTAATTTGAAGTGCTCTATGACACAAATCTAATCTTTCATCTAAAATTCTCCAGAAATCATCCATATCTTTAGATGATGATAAAGCAACATCTGGAAGATTGATAGTTACAACGCCTTGATTAAATCTACCATAATATTTTCCTTTTCCAGGAACATAATTCTTAGCTTTAGCAATATTACCTAAACTAATTGATCTATCAGGAGTTAAGAATGATCTACAACCCATACAAGGATAACATTCCCCTTCTCCAAATTCATTTTTCTTAAGTTCTTTCATTACTTTTTCAGAAATATAGTCTGGAACCATTC
>CACXGV010000036.1 GCA_902767375.1 uncultured Erysipelotrichaceae bacterium | reverse complement strand
TTACTAAAATATTGATCTATGATATATTATTTATAGCAGTTGAAATGCACAATAGTAGTTTCTCAATGGGTAACTACCGGTGCCATAAGAAATTAAAGCACTAACTATCTAGTTAGTGCTTTTTTAATACCAATTCCTAAAATATAAATAATATTAAATGCTATAAAATATAATAAAGTCATAAGTAATGGATTTAAATACACCATATTCATCTTACTAGCTAAATCTTCAAATATAGGAACTCCTCCTAAATAATGATATAACATAAAATCAAAATCCCATATAAAATCTATAGGAATAATAACTAAAGAAAATATTACTTGAAATAAATATCCATAAAGCATATTTTTATAACTGATATTCTCTTTATTATGCACAATTAATAATAAACCTATAAACACCATTAATAAATGCCATAGCATTGAATAAAATGCTCCAAAAGTAAAGAAAGGATAATACTTAAAAGCATTTAAATAAAGCATATTAGCAATACCACCTACGATACAACCACTCATTAGCCAGTACGTTGCCATATCCTTTATCTTGCCTTTACCAAACCCTACTATTAAACAAGCATACATTACTATTGAGCATGTATCAAAAGGTAATAATCCCGTATTAAAAGATCCTGATAATTTAATATCATAATATGATTCCCAAGTAGTTTTTATAATATACATAAGAGTCATAAAAATACCTAAATACTTTACTATCTTAAATACTTTTTCCTTATTTGATTTACGTAAAATTATTAGTAAAACAACTATTATTATTAAAGATGCTACTAAATAAATTCGCTGGGCCACACCATCAAAATCCTGTCCGGTATAACCAGCTATATTATATTTATAATCAAAAAAGCCGTACTTCCCATCAAACATTTTATCACCTATCTTAGGTCCATTATAACACAATACTATCTAATTACAATTCCCACCACGTGATATAACTTCTTTTTTGATATCTTCAATTAACCATTCAATCTTACCATAATCTTTATAATTAATTTTTAATTCTTTATCATTCGTAATAAAACTATCAATTACAGCTTCAGTTCCATAGTTATCCTTAACTTCATAAGTATATTTATTACCAGCAATAGTGCATTCAATTGACTGCATTTCTCCCACTGGTTTAGCTGCAAAATATTCCCTACTCCAAGTTATAAATAATAAAGAAACAATTGTAATAACAACCAATAATAAAGTAATCTTTAGGACATTAATAACAATATTAGTAGTTTTTTCAACTTTACTAACCTTTTTAATTAAAATATCATCTAAATTATTATTAATTAAACTATCAACTGACACATTAAATATTTTAGAAAGTTTTTTAGCTTGATTAATATCAGGAGCAGTTTCACCCAATTCCCACTTACTAATCGTTTGTCTAGCAACTCCCATCTTTTCAGCAAGTTGCTCCTGTGAAAGATTTAATTGTTTTCGATATTCCAATATCTTATTACCTAACTCCATATATCCTCCTTTCATTATCAGTCTAATAATTATTATTAGATTATTCTACCACTTTCCAAAGGAAATAGCGCCCATTTTATTAACATTGACAAAAATTATATCTATCTTTATAATATTTCGCAAGAGGTTACTTATGGAAGATTATAATAATATAAAAAGAAGATATCTAGATGAAAATAAAGAATTAGTAGATTCTATAATTAAGGATAATGCAAATAAAGAAATAGTTAGAATTATAACTAACCCTACTACTGAAATAGAAGCTTTAATTGCAGATAGTATTATTAATACTATCAAACAAATAACAGAATTATTAACAACTCCTCAAGATATAGATATACCTAATCTTTCATTTATTAATTTAATAATTAGATTAATAAATGCTTTAAAGAATAAAGACAAACAAGAAGTTCAAAAAATTAAAACTTATTTAAATGAAATTGATCCAGAATCAGCCGCCCATTTAATTTATGAAATGTATTCTGCTTTTGGTACTAGAATAAATGAAACACTAGACTATATTGCTAATCAAACTGGATTTAATTTAAAAGATTCAATTGAAGAATTTCAAACTATCTTTAATAAAGCAACTAATATAATTTGTGTAGAATCAACTTATCAAATAGATTTTAATAATTATAATCCCAATGATCCTGAAGAAGTATTATTTTTCTTTACCTTTACATCTGAATTTAGCATCATATGTCTAAAAGAAAAACAAAAACAATTAAGAAAGGAAGATAAAATTGGCAACTGAAAAATACATTTCTAAAGAAGATTTTTTTCAAATTATAACTGAGTACATTTATTTAAAAGAAAGAACTTACTTTGAAGTAGTTCCAGAACTTAGGATTAAAGAGACTGCTTATGGTGAAACCCCTGATATGACTTTATATTTAGAAAGATCAATTAATGGTGAAAAAGTAAGAACTATTTTAACTGATGAAGATGTTAAAACAATTCTTTCTACTTATGTTGAATCTCCTACTGAAGAGTTAGAATCATTTTTATATAATGGAGGTATTCACTATATGGGTTACTTTAACGATCAAGATACTGCCTATTTTTCAGGTGTATTCCTATATATAAAACAAAAAGAAAAAAAGAAACCAAGGTATTTACATAAAAAAAAGTAAATACCTTTTTTTAGTATTTACCATTTGATATAACTAATTGTTTAACCCTTTTACGATCCTTATCAGCTTCATCCCAAACATCTTGTTTACCAAATAAAATCTCTTCCGGTTCAAAATATTGAATATTACCATATTGATCAGAATACATATCTATAAAATATGCTCCCAAGTCATTTGATAAACCTTGTTTCTGTTGAAATTGTGTTTTATCACATAAACAAGGAACCAAAATACATTGAACATTACGATAACTAAATGCATAACTCTTATGATAATGCCCAATTAATAATAGTTTTGGTTTTAAATGAGATTCTAAAATCTCAATTCTTTTTTGTGGTTTATAAGAAACTGATTGAGCAGATCCTCCACCTGGATGATCTAATACTGTTTTAACTTTATCAATTAAAATTTCCCCTGTATCTTGTCCTAAATAAATCATATCCTTACGACATCTACTTATCCACTCATTAACTGTTGCTTGACCATTTTTATAATGAGTTTCATCATGACTACCTAAAATATAATAAGTAGTCATTCCATCAACTAAAGGATACATATCCACTACATAGCTTGCTTGTTCATCAAAACCATGTAAAAATTGTTGTCTAGGATTCTCTGGTCTATTAGGATAATTACCATCAACTACATCTCCAACATGTAAGACTGTTTTAATACCCCTATTATATGCTTCTTGATAAACTTCATTTAATAAATGAAGTTGTTGATGATTATTACCAAAGTGAGTATCAGATACTACACAAATCTCACTATGAGTAAGTTTAGGATTATCTATTCCCAACTTAGAAATAAATTCAATTTTAGAAGCATTTTTCTTAAACACTAAAGTATCTGTATTATCAACTTCTATAGAAATATCTTTTCCATATAACTTACAAAGTTCTACTATACCAGTAAGTTCAGCACTATTCACATGAAACTTTTCCATAAAAGTTTCAACTGGCATATCATTTTTCATATATCTAAAAACTTTATTAACAAAACTTTTGCTTGTATCTATTTGATCCATTATTCATCCCCCTTACTCATAACTAATTGTTTTGGTTTAGTTTCTTTTAAAACTTTAGCTTTCAAATAATCATCTTTAGCTGTTTTATAATAAGGAGACGCTATAGCATTGATACTTTCAAGTTCCCCTTTTTTATTTGTTCTAACAGTTATATACCATGCTCCAATAGTATTAGAATATCTTTTCTCAGTCATTTCTTTACTTGTAGCACAAACGCTTGGTACAGATATAACTTTAACCCCTCGATAAGAAAACTTTTCCATTTGTAAAAGACCCCCATAAAGTAATATATCTGGTTTATCTTCACTTCTAAATGAATCAATTTGTTGTTGTGGTCTATATGACACTGTATATGTTTTACCTAATTTAGTACTCATCATTCTCATAACAGTTTTATCAATTATAATATCACAAGAATTTTCACCTAAATAAACCATATCATCTCTAAGTTCAGCTATTCTCTTCCCAATATTCATTTTCTTTTGTCTTAAATGTTTATCATCTATTTTACCTGTAATAAAATATGTTTTCATACCATGAACTCTTGGATAATGAGTAGCTATATAATCTACTTGACTAAGTGTATCATCAGCAAAATTTGTTTCTGCATAAATATCAGTTAAAGGATATAAACCAGCTGATATATTTCCGCATAAGATTACATTATTATAACCCATTTCATGACCTTTAATATAAATATCATTTAAAATGGATAACTGTTGAGACTTAGACCCTAATCTAGTATCCGCAATTGCTATAAATTTAAACTCATCTGCCTCATCAGTAGTAAATTGAAAAGTATTCTTTTCATGATATTCAATATCGCCCATATTAACCATAAAAATATCATCAAAAGCATTCTTTATTGCAATATTTACTCCCCTGCTTTTTATAAAACTTACAAGTCCCAAAACCTCATAAGGATTCATTTTCATTTCTAAGCATATTGACGATAAGCTGCGCTCTTTTTCAATAAAATCTAAAAATGTTTTTATTATTTCTTCATTATATTTCATAAATCCTCCCAACAAAAAAGGTGGCACTTATTCAGTACTACCAATTAATTATTAAAGTTGTAATATTATTTAATTTTTTCATATTATCAACTACCCTTACTCTAATCAGTATAACATAGTTTGTTTTTGAGTTAAAGTAATTGCTTTAAACTTTTTATTTTTTCTTTACTATCTCCTTCATAATGAGGATCAAACTCTAAAGCCTTTCCCTTATCTCTTCGCCAATCTCGGCAATTTCTAACCTTATCATCAACCAAAACAATACCTTTTTCTGGTATATAAATATCACTTTTCTTTTGTTCAGGCAAAACATAAAAGACTGGTACTACAATCCCATTTTCCCTTAAATAAATAAGTTTTTCTTTACCTTCTTCTAAACTATGAATAGCTGTAATAATTCCTTTAAGTTTTCTATATTGTTGAAGTTTTCCTAAAGTACTTAAAGACTCATCTATCTCATTACACTCACGTAAAAATCTATGCCACTCAATAGAAGATAAATAATCCATCCAATCATATAAATCGCTATTATCTCCCATTGCTTCTACAAATCTATCCTGGGAATCTAAAATAACACCATCAAAGTCTACTAAATATTGTTCCATATTTATTCCCCCTATTTCATTATAACATATTATGTTATAATTCTTATAGTGGTAAATATGGATAAAAAAGAAAATAATACATTTATACTTATAATAATTCTAGTAATAATATTATATTTATTAATAGATCATTTCTTTCATAATACTATTAGTAATTTTACTGATATCATAAGTATTATATTACTATTACTGTTATATATTTTTACAATCGCAACTATCATAAAAAATAATTTAAAAAATAAAATAAATAAAAATATTAAACTAATAAAACATAAAAGATTTATAACTAATCTAGCAACTATATCATTATTACTATTAGTACCCTTACTAATAATTAACATCTTTCTATTAGACAAAAATGTACCTAATAAATTCCCATTTATCCTATTAATAACTTTAATTATTACAATAATTCCATTATTAATACTTAATAAAGTATATTTCTCTATTAATAAGAAAAATATTAAGTATATTCATGAATATGAAAACTATATTCTAAAAGAAACTAAAGAATACTTCAATAATAAAAAATATAACATTGAAATTATATATTACAATAATGATAAAGAAATTAATAAACCTACTAAAATAACTAATAACTATCGTAGTTTTATCAAAATAAATGATAAAAGAATTATTTTAGTATGGATAGATACCATTTTATTTTCTAATAAAATTAATACTTTTATAAATAATGATAATACTTTAAAACATACATTAGAAAATCTTTTTAAGGAGTTATAATGAAAGAGTTATTTAATAATTTAAGATTTACTTGGAAATATTCAAAATATGAAAAGAAATATTTTATAATATCTTTTCTATCTCATATAATCGGAATAGGAGTTAGCATTCTTATACCAATTGTAAGTGCTAAAATCATAATTGCTTTATCTGTCAGTGATTTTGAAAAAATACTTTATATTGCTTGTATTCTGTTTGGAATTCAAATACTTGAAGGTTTCTTTAATTATTTAAATAGAATTGCTTCAACCAAAATATATCGGAATACTTTATCAAGATTAGAAATAGATTTAGGCCGTGAAGTCTTAAAACTAGAAAATAAAAGTTTAGACAATAATGGTAGTGGCCTCTTTATTCAAAGAATGACTAATGATACCTCAAGACTTGCTGAAATATTTAATGGTTTATTTGAAACTTTATCAGCTATAATTCAATACTTTGGCTATTTTATCGCAATTTTTATAACCAATAAATTAATATTTATCTACTGCATCACAATGACAATAGTTTTATTTATAGTCGAAAGAATTCGTACTAATCGCAAAAATGAAAATGATAAAATTCAAAGAAAAGCCTCTGAAAAAGTATCTAGTTTTATTAGTGAACTAGTAAGAGGTGCTAGAGATATTAAAATGTTAAATAGTGAAAATGACTTTATTAAAGAATTATCAACTAGTATCGATGATGCTAATAATAAAAGATATATCATGCAAAAAACAAACTTCAATTTTCAATTATTATCCAGATATACAATCACTTTATTTGATTTTATCTTAATCTTATTAATCATGTTACTTCTTAAAAATCATATAATTGAAGCAACTATAGCCTTAGTTTTATATAACTATGCTGAAAGATTAGAATACTCTTCTTGGGTAGGTGGTAACTTCTTAGAAATGATTAAAGATTTTAATTTATCATCAGAAAGAGTTAATGCTCTATTACAAAATACAGAATTTAAAAAAGAAAAGTTTGGAACTAAACATATTAATAATATTAATGGTAATTTTGAATTTAAAAATGTTTATTTTGCCTATGGCCAAAATAAAGTATTAAAAGATTTATCATTTAAAATAAAATCCAATGAAACAGTCGCTTTCGTTGGAAAATCAGGCGCTGGTAAAACAACCATCTTTAATCTATTATGTAAAATGTATGAACCTCAAAAAGGGACTATCACAATTGATGGAATTGACATTAATGAATTAGATAAAGATTCAATTAGAGGTAATATTACTATTATTTCTCAAAATCCCTATATTTTTAATCTAAGCATAAAAGATAATCTAAAGCTTGTTAAATCAGACTTAACCGACAAAGAAATGAAAGAAGCTTGCAAAGCTGCCTGCCTAGATGAATTTATTAAAACCTTACCAGATAAATATGATACAGTTGTTGGTGAAGGCGGTATTACTCTATCCGGTGGGCAAAAACAAAGACTTGCTATTGCTAGAGCCTTAGTTCAAAAAACTAAAATAATTCTTTTTGATGAAGCTACTTCTGCTTTAGATAATGAAACTCAAAGCGAAATCCAAAAAGCTATTGAAAGTATGAGAAATGATTATACAATTCTTATCATCGCTCATCGTCTATCAACTATTATTAATGCTGATCGAATTCTTTTTATTGATCAAGGTAAAATAATTGCTGAAGGTTCTCATAAACAATTATTAAAAAATTGTCCAGAGTATAAAGAACTATATAATACTGAAATCAAAAAACAGTCCTAGACTGTTTTTTTAATATTATGATATAATCACTATTAAGGAGGACATTATGGATCAAGAAAAAATTGGTAAATTAATAAAAGAACTACGTACCAAAAGTAATCTAACCCAAAAAGAATTTGCTGATAAATATAAAGTAACTTATCAAGCTGTTTCTAAATGGGAAAATGGTAAAAATCTTCCAGATACTCTCCTTCTTAAGGAAATATGTAACGATTATAATATTAATATAGATGATATTTTAGATGGGAATGCTATTACTAAAAAGAAAAATAATTATTTATTACTAATACCTCTAATACTAATTGCAGCTATCATTGCAATAGTGCAAATTAATCATAAAGAAGAATTTGAATTTAAAACAATCTCATCAAATTGTACTGATTTTAAATTAAGTGGAAGTATTGCTTACAATGAAAAAAAATCAGTAATTTATATATCTAATATTGAATACTGCGGCAATAATGAAAATGAAGTTTATAAATCAATTATCTCTAAACTTTATGAAAAAAATAACAACTTAGAATCTATTATTGGTACTTGCAATCATAAAGACAATACTAATATAACTTTAAAAGAATATTTAAAAGATGTTTCCTTTAATGTTAGCAATGATAAACAACGTTTATGTAAGAATTACTCAAATGATAATTTATATCTTGAAATAGAAGCTACTACAAAAGAAGACAAAGTTATAACCTTTAGTGTACCTCTATCAATTAAATCATGTTAAAAAGACCTTAAAAGGTCTTTTTTTATGCGTATTATTTACACATAAGGCGCATACTTAGAAAATCAAAATAACTTTACCGATTGCGTGTACGAATTATCCCAATCACCCAAAAGGATAATCCCAATCCCAGAAGTTAAACAGAAATATAAGTATTTACACCACCCATATGATCAAACTTACCAACAGCATTTCCATAGAAGTGGAATACTCCACCCCATCCACCATAACCAACAGTATAAAACTGACTTGTTGCCTTAGTTATGTTAGAAGTAGCATGCTGATAACTTGCATATAAAGTTCCAGTGCCTGATACAATATAAGACTGTCCTATTTGCATATAAGTAGTACTTGTTTGAACCTTAACTGATGTACCAAATCCACCACCCACATAATACTCATCTCCATAGAATAGAGTCCCGCCAGAGTATCCTAACCATGTATCTGGTTCACCAACTAAGTCTAGATTACCATACAAAAGAGCCCCAATAACGTCATAACTTTTTACATTAGGTTGCTTTTTCCAAGTTAGAACAACAGAAATATAACAATTACTGCTTGTACAACTCTTAGACATAGCAAGTTTCTTCGAAGCAGTTTCATGTACCAATCCTTGAGGATTATAAACTGGATTAAGGGTCCCCATAGTATTATCTTCATCATATTCTACAGTTGTTATAGGTTGACCAATAAATCCATAATCGTTTAATGTGTCAAGCATATCTTGAGTTACATTTTCTTGAAAACCTTCCCAAAACATATCTGTATAGAAGTTATATTCACCTTCTGTAAAAACAACACCATTCCCATTTGTATAGTAAACTTCATCAGCATATACATTTAGAAAGCAAACACTAAATAGTAATATACCAATGAATACTACCAACTTCTTCATTACTTCTCCTTTCCGAAAAAAATCATACAAAAAAGTTTTAAAAATAAAAAGTGAAAGCAAATCACATTGCCTTCACCTCAAGTATTTATCGTATATTTTTTCTTTAAAAGATTTATATTCATCATATTCATTTTTATCTAATTTCTCACCATAATTTATTACAAATTCGGTTTCATTTGTTTTGTCAAGCTTTTTCAAAAGCATATTATTGGGATAAAATTCATATTCAGTAAAACCATTATTTAGTATAATGCAATTATATGTATCTGCAAAACACTTAACATCTATATTACCATCATTATAATAATACATATTTTTTTCTTCATCGTATTTGTATCTATCATCAAGTTTAATTTGATCAATCTTTTCTAAATTATTATTTACATCAATATGTTTGTTTTCAAATAAATTACTATTTTTAAAATCATTTTCGCCAAATAATTTTAAAGAATACGTTCTACCATCATATTCAAAAGATAATGATAAAGATTTCAATAATTCTTTTTCCTTTTTATAATCAGTATTTCTTTTATATTCAATTAATAATTCACTTGGATCACCATTAAATAATAATTCATTATTTGCATATATTTTAATTTCATTAATATTTAATAATTTATCTTCTTCATTTAAATAGATATTCCCAAATCTTAAATACATTACATCATTAGTAATAAATAATAAACTATCTCTTGCTTTAACTTTTTCATTTTCACCATATAATAGATATACATGAATTGAATTATAAGTTGTAATAAAATAATATATTAAAAACGCTGCTATAAAAATAACAATACTAATAACAAGCCTTAAAATTAATTTAGAAAACTTTCTATTCTTACTTAATAAGGATAATAATAACTTATTATGTACTTCTATCACATTATCTTTAGTAAGTCTTTCACCAGCTAGTAATTCATCAACTGAAACTCCATAAAAATCTGAAAGCATAATTAATGAATCATTAAGTGGAAGCGCTGTCCCACCTTCCCACTTAACATAGGTAGTTCGATGTACATGTAATATATCAGCAACTTCCTCTTGAGTTAGTTTCTTTTCTTTCCTAAGTTTCCTAAGAAAATCTCCAAATTTATTTAAATCCATAAAATACCACGAGGAGATTATACACAATAAAACATTTTACTTACTTCAGCAAATAAAAAGAAGGATTAGTTTTCCTTCTTTTTGTTTTTCTTATCATAATATAAACTATTTAATACTTTAACTTTTACGCCTTTTTCATATTCAAATTGTTTCTTAACATTTTTTGGTAATCTTTTCTTATAAACCTTCATTTTTATCCCTCCAGTCACATAACGATAGTATTATATCATATAAACTTGTAAAAAAGTATATTTTTTTTTATAATTGACTAAAGGAGAATAATTATGTCACTTACAAGAGTTAAAGAATACTTCAAAAAATATAATATGGAAGATCAAATAATTGTCTTAAATGAATCTTCTGCCACAGTAGCCGAAGCAGCTCATGCCCTTCACTGTGAAGAAAAAGAAATAGCAAAATCTATGTCATTTAAACTAAATGATGATAGTGTTATTATAATTGTAACAGCTGGAGATGCTAAAATAGATAATTCTAAATATAAGCATGAATTTCAAACAAAAGCAAAAATGTTAGAATTTGCTGAAGTTGAAAAATTAACAGGTCATGAAGTTGGTGGTGTATGTCCATTTGCTGTTAATGATAATGTTACCGTATATTTAGATGAATCACTTAAGAGATTTGAACATGTCTACCCTGCTTGTGGTTCTCACAACAGTGCAATTAAATTAACTCTAGATGAGTTAGAAAAATATTCAAATTTTAAAAAATGGATAGATGTATGTAAAGGATGGAATGAAAATGAATAGAAAAGATGGAATAAAAATTAAAACTAAAGGTATGTTTGCCGTAATGTGCTTTGTAATGCCAAAAAGATGTGACTCAGATGTATATATCAATACTAAAGTTGATGTTACTAATTTAGTTGCTTACTTAGATAAATTAAAAAAGAAAGAAGAAACTAGTCATATTACTTTCTTTCACTTATTTGCTATGGCATCAGGTAAACTATTCTATAATAAAGAAAGACTAAATAACTTTATTATTAATAAAAATATGTATAAACGCAAATGGGTTAGTATTGGTTTTGTAGCTAAAAAGGAATTTAAAGAAGAATCAGAAGAATTATGGACTCAAACTAGAATTGAAAAAGATGATAATATTTTTACTTTAAGTGATAGACTATCTAATCAAGTAAAAGGTGTTAGAAACGCTAAAGAAAATAGCGTTGATAAATTAATAGATAATATTGGTAAATTACCATACTTCTTAAGATGGTTAATCTTTAAAGGTTTAATCTTTGCAGATAATCATGACTTACTACCAAAAGATTTAACTGATAATTCAATTTATCATTCAAGTTTATTAATGTCAAATATTGGTAGTATCGGTTGTGATGGAGCTATCTATCATCATTTAACTGATTTTGGTACTAATGGCTTATTAATGACTATTGGTAAAATAAAAGAAGAACCAGTTGTAATTGATGGTAAAGTTGAAATTAGAAAGATGTGTGAATTTGGTTTCAACTTAGATGAAAGAATTGCAGATGGCTTCTACTTCATTAGATGTTTAGATTTACTTAAATATATTCTAGAAAATCCTAAAACTCTAGAAGATCCAGCTGAAACAAAATATGATTTAAATAAAAAATAAAACGGGTAAACCGTTTTTTTTATTTTAAAATCCAGATGAATACTTCATAATCTTTTCCATTACTTCATCTTTTCTATCACCATCTAAAATTACAGGTTGATAGTTATTAGGTTTCTTAACACTTGATACATAAGCAGGAATAATATCGATATTATCGTCAAGTAAAAGTTCCCCATCAACAAAAGTAAATGTTTGTTGAAAAATATAAGTATCCATATCTCTAGGAAGAGAATTACCTCCAAAACTAAAGTTACCAAGCGAATATAAAATATATTTATCTTTATATTTTTCTATACCTTGAATAATATGTGGATGATGTCCAATTACTAAATCTACTCCATTATCTATTAAATAATGTCCCATTTTAACTTGTTCTTTAGATTGTTCATAATCATATTCAATTCCCCAGTGCATTGAAGCAATTATTAAATCACAGCTATTATCTTTCAAATATTTAATAGCTTTTTTAACTTCATTAAATCTTTCTCCATAAATATCTAAAAAACCAAAGAACCCTATCTTTATACCATTAATCTCTTTAATATAATAATTAGTATATCCATAATAAGGAATATTAGCAGCATCTAATACCTTCTTGGTATCTTTATAACCAATTTCTCCATAATCATGGCTATGATTATTAGCAATACTTACAATATCGACATTACCTTCTTTTAAAACATTAACATATTCTTTAGGCGCTTTAAAATTAAATTTTTTTTCTACTTTTACATCATAATCTGTAAAAGTACCCTCTAAATTAGCTATGGTAATATCATCTTCGGCAAATAAATCTTTAACTTTGGCAAAATAATAACCATAATCATTATTATTCTTTTTTAAATAATAATCATATCTTCCTTCATAAGTATATCTATCATCCCAGCCTATCGTACAATCTCCTACAGCACTTATTTTTACTGATTTTGTATTATCAATAGGTTCAATATTTGGAAATTTTATACTTTTATCAATCATAAATAAAGCTGATAATCCAAATGCTAACATTAAACAAAATCCCATAAAACATAATTTTTGCTTCATATCCTACCCCACATAATTAAACCCTGATGAATAAGTTAATAGTTTATTTAAAACTCTTGCTTTTTCATCATCTTTTAGAATAACTGGTTGATAATTATTAAGATTCTTAACTCCTGATAATGATACTGGAATTATTTTAATATTATCATCAAGTTTTAGTTTTCCTTTATAAAAAGTAAATGTTTGTTGCCAAATAATTGAATCTTTATCGCTTGGATTAGGATTACCTCCATAAACAAAATTACCAAGTGAATATAAAATATATTTATCTTTATATTTTTCAATACCTTGTAAAACATGAGGATGATGCCCAATTACTAAATCAACTCCGTTATCTATTAAATAATGAGCCATATTAATTTGTACAATATCTTGTGTATAATTATACATATTTCCCCAATGCATCGAAGCAATTATTATATTACATCTATTTCTTTTCATATAATTAATAGCGTCATTAAGTACCGAATAATTAAGCCCATTAACATCTAAAAAAGCAAATAATCCCACTTTTACTCCATTTATATCTTTTATTAGATAATGTCCTCGGTATCCATAATAATCTATACTTGATTCATCTAGGGTTTTCAAAGTTTCTTCATATCCAGCTTCCCCATAATCATGAGTATGATTATTAGCAAAACTAACTACATCAACATTTCCTTTTTTCAATACTTCTACATAATCAGGGCTAGCCTTATAATTAAACTTTTTACTAACTTTATCTTCACTATTAGTTAGTACTCCTTCTAAATTCACTATTGTAAGATCATCATCAGCAAAAATATCTTTCACTTTATCAAAATAATATCCATAATTATTATCTTTTAAATAAGAATCAAATCTTCCATTTTCTGAAAAACTATCATCCCACCCTATTGTGCAATCTCCTACGGCACTTATTTTAACACTTACTTTATTATTATCTGGTACACTATCTAAATCTTTACTATAAACAAAAACTTCACTTACCACATGATTATCAACTCTTTTAAATAAATATAGTCCTAGTAAGAATATACCTAAAGAAGAAGCTAAACATACACAAAATAGAATCATAGTTTTGTAATTCATTTAGATCACCCTATCATCTAAATTATAATATATATTTAAGCAAAATAAAAGATAAGTTATTTTAATAACTTATCTGCTTTAACAATAGTTAATTTAGCAAGAACCGTTAAACTATCAACTACCATAGGATCATCGATATCTAATTGTTCTACTGCTACAGATAACTCTGTGCATCCCATTACAACAACATCACAACCATTGTTTTTAAAATAATTAATAATATCAATAAAGTTTTCTTTATTTGGTATTAAATTTTGTTTAACCTCTTTATAAATAACGTCCATAATTCTTTTTTGATGTTCTTCATCTGGTTTAAATAATGTTATCCCTTCTGGAATGTATTGATCATAAACACTTGCTTTAATAGTTCCATCCGTTGCCATTAGTCCAATTTTCTTAGCACCTATTTTTAGGGAATGTTTAACTGTTTCTTCAGCAATATTTATTAAAGGGACACTTATTTCTTTAGCAATCTTATCATAAAAGAAAGTTGCTGTATTACAAGGCATTACTAAGAAGTCACATTTTTCACTTTCCAATAGTTTTGCTGCCTTAATCATAGCCTCTCCAGGATCTTCGTTAGAATTACCTAAAATATAAGCAGTACGATCTGGTGTAGATGAATACTGACAAACTAACATATCTACATTATCTTGATCTTTTTCCGCTTTAGTATTATTAATAACTAACTCCATAAATTTAGTAGTAGCCATGGGACCCATCCCACCTATTACGCCAACTAATTTACTCATAGTATTTACCAAACTTTCTAATATGATTTATTAAGGCCATATAAATATATAGTTTTCTTTTTAATAAGAAATCTTTTTTATAATCTAATGGATTATTTCTTTTTAATCTACTAGCTATTCTAACTAATTGTTTATCTTTAACATATTTATTAATAATATAAAAAGGCACAATAGTATAAAGAGCTACTCCATCAGATTCATAATTATCTTTAGGATTATCATAAATATAAGTATCTACTACTGGTGCTAAATAATTAGTATTACCAGCTCCCATATAGTAATTACTTCTACCAAGTCTTACATTAACCTCAAAGAAATAAAAATCACCGGTATTATCATCATATTTAATATCAAAATTAGCATAACCTTTATAACCAGTTTCTTTAATAAACTTTTTAGCTGCTTCTACTAAAGCATCATCTTTAGTATTAATAATTGCACTATAATTACCAGTTACATTAGGTCCTTTTTCTTCAAGTAAAACTCTACCAACTGATGAAAATATTACATTACTATCTTTATCTGCAAAACAAGTAAGTACTCTCATATTAGCATCTGTTCCCGCAATAAATTCTTGAACTACATAATCATCTGTATATCCTGCTTCAAAGCTTCTTTTTAACATTGTCACTAGTTCTTCATGATTATTAAAGACAAATACTTTCATTTTACCTTCAAAATCTATTCTTTGATATATCGCTTTATTACTTGCTTTAGCAACTATTGGATAATTAAATGGTATTTCTTCAGTTTCATAATTATCTTTATTTAATACAATTGTTTTAGGATATTTTATACCTACTTTTTCACATACTTCATAGAATCCTTCTTTTTGAACTACTCTATTTAATGTATCTATATCAACTGTAGGAACCACAAAATATTTATCTAATTCTTTCTTGTTTCTTACTATCATATCGACATAATCTTCTGAGCATCCAAAAAGAAGTAACTTAGTATCTTTATACTTTTCACTAAGTTCAATCAAGAATTTAATTAACTTTTCTTCAGTCATTCCATCGACTATCATTGGTTCAGTTATCTTACTATAAGATGTCATCCAATAAAAGTATTTACCAACTACAATAGTTTTAACCCCATAGTGTTCATAAAAAGTTCTAGCAACACTATAGGCTCCTACATCAGTACCAAGTACTACTGGTATAAAATCTTTATTTTCCATAAATCACCATCTCTTTACTTATTATAGCAAAATTATGTCAAAAGAAAAAGAGTTTAACTCTTTTCTCCTTTACCATGCCATTTAAAGTTTGCTACTTCTGGAATATCTACTCCATTTTCCACAATATATCTATTATGATATTCTAAAGTATCTTCACACTTCTTAAGAAGAGCTTCTCTCTTATTATTATCTACTTTAGTATATTTTAATACATCCATAATTAAATGATATCTATCAAGTTTATTTACTACTCTCATATCAAATGGAGTTGTAATAGTTCCTTCTTCTTTATATCCATGAACATGCATATTTTGATTAAATCTCTTATATGTAAGTTGATGAATTAAATGAGGATATCCATGGAAAGCAAATATAATAGGTTTATCTTTTGTAAATAAATCATTATATTCTTCATTTGTAAGTCCATGAGAATGATCTTCATTAGAAACAAGTTTCATTAAATCAACTACATTGACTACTCTAACTCTAAGTTCTGGAATATTATCTTTTAATATTTGACAAGCAGCAAGTGTTTCTAAAGTAGGTGTATCCCCTGCACAAGCAAGTACTACATCTGGATTATCATCACTAGCAAACTTTAAAATATCTACCCCTTTAGCACAATGTTCTTTAGCTTCTTCAATAGATAACCATTGTGGTCTTTCATGTTTAGAAGCTACTATAACATTAATATAATTTTTAGTTCCCAATACATGATTAGCACATGATAATAAGGTATTAGCATCAAAAGGTAAATATATTCTAACTGTATTAGCTTTCTTAGTAACCATATGATTTAAGAAACCTGGATCTTGATGAGTAAATCCATTATGATCTTGTTGCCAGCAATGACTTGTTAAAAATATATTTAAAGAAGCAATATCTTCTCTCCAATTTATTTCTTCACACATTTTAAGCCATTTAGCATGTTGAGAAACCATAGAATCTATTATTCTAATAAATGCTTCATAACTATGAATTAATCCATGTCTACCAGTTAAAATATAACCTTCAAGTAATCCTTCACAAACATGTTCAGATAAAATACTATCAATAACTTTTCCATCTGGAGCTAAGAATTCATCATTATCTAATGTTTCTCCATTCCATTTACGATTTGTAACATTAAATACTTCATTAAACCTATTAGATAAAGCCTCATCGGGTCCAAATATTCTAAAATTATCATTAGCATCAATTACATCTCTTAAATATTTACCTAAAACATACATATCACTAGCATTAACGCTACCTTCTTTATCAAAAGTAAGTCCATAACTAGTATAATCATGTAACTTTAATGGTTTTAATAATAAGCCTCCATTAGCAATAGGATTTGCACTCATTCTCTTATTACCTTTAGGTGCTACATCTCTAACTCTCTTAATTAAAGTACCATTATCATCAAATAATTCATTAACTTTATAACTTCTAAGCCATTTTTCTAATACCTTTAAATTATCTTTATGTTCTTCATCTACCGGAACCGGTACTTGATGAGATCTAAAACTATTCTCTATTTCCTTATCATCTAAAGATTTAACTCCTGTCCAACCTTTTGGTGTTTTTAATATTATCATTGGATAAACAGGTCTTTCCATACTCTTAGCTTTTTTAGCTCTATTTTTAATATCTTTTATTTCTAAGAATACTTCATCCATTACTTTAGCCATTTTTTGATGCATTCCTCGGACATCAGAACCAGCAACTATATATGGATGATAACCTAATCCTTCAAAATATTTTTTTAATTCAATTTCACTTATTCTAGATAGAATTGTTGGATTAGCTATTTTATATCCATTTAAATGAAGGATTGGTAAAACTACTCCATCTGTCAAAGGATTCATTATTTTATTAATTTGCCAAGATGCTGCTAGCGGACCGGTTTCAGCTTCACCATCTCCAACCACACAAGCAACAATTAAATTAGGATTATCAAGTGCTGCACCATATGCATGAGCTAAACTATAACCAAGTTCTCCTCCCTCATTAATTGAGCCAGGGACTTCTGGTGCTACATGAGAAGGAGTTCCTCCCGGAAAACTAAACTGTTTAAATAGTTTCTTTAATCCCTCTTCATCTTGGGTAATTTCTGGATATAATTCAGTATAAGTACCTTCTAAATATGCATTACTAATCATCGCCTGACCACTATGACCTGGACCTGAAACATATATCATATTTAAATCATACTTATTAATAGCCCTATTAAGATGAGTATAAATAAAGTTTTGTCCTGGAGCGCTTCCCCAGTGACCAACCAATTTTTTCTTAACATCGTCTAAAGTTAATTCTCTTTTTAAAAGCGGATTATCCCTTAAATATATTTGAGCACATGATAAATAATTAAGTACTCTAAAATATTCATCTAATCTAGCTAATTCATCATTCATCTAGTATCACCCTTTATTATCAATCTTTATTATACACTATTTTTTAAAATATTTATAGCATAAAATATCATAAATACATGTTATAATTGATATGGTGTTATTAATGAAGATAGGTAATAAAAAAATAACAAAATTTAGAATTGTAACTAGCTTAAAATGTCCTCGCTGTAAAAAAAGAAATGTCACTCAAGCAAAATATTGCTATAAATGTGGATATAAGTTTAAAACTAATGAAATAAAAGACGCTAAACAAAATGGTCTGGCTTATTACTTGAAAATGTATTTTGACTGGACTGAAAAGTTTAAAATAACTGACTGGAAAATTTGGAAAATACTATCAATTATTCTAATTCTATATACCGGCATTAATTATGTAATTAAAAATGGATATGAACTTAAAATAGAAAATAGTAATGATTATATCTATTCATATAATAAAGATTTAAATGAATATTATGTTTATCTAAACCATGATGAAGAAAATATTAAATTATATCTTCCTCATGAAATTAAAAATCTATATGTTTATCACTATAATGAAAATAATGAAGTTTTAAGTAAAGATATTTATAATGATTTTAATAATATAAAAATAACAGCTGATGATAATAATCTTTATTATTACATAATTGCTTTAAATGAGAAAGAAAATAAAAGTAATGAGATAATAAAAATATTAACTTATACAAATACAAAGGCGGTGAATGAAAATGAATAAATGCTTTTGTATTCACTGTGGAACTAAAAACTATACTTATCAAAAAAGATGTATGAAATGTCATGAATTATTAAAACCTAAAGATGAATCATACGTAAAACTTGTTAAAGATAAATTTATCGGTAAAGGAACTGATGCAATATTTGAAAAGACTACTACTTTGATTTCCGGGTATATAAAATCTCACTTATATTCAACTGTTTTACTTGTAACCATTGTTGCAACGGCTGTTATTCCACCAATAATAGTAAATAATGAAGATCATCATAAAGATGAAATAATTGTAACTGAAAGACCAACTATTATTGATAATGAAGTTATTGATATTCCCGTTGTTGAAGTTACTGAACCAGAAACTACAACAACTACCACTACCACAACTACTACTAGAACAAATGATGAAAGAACAACAACCACCACGACCACTACCACTACTACTAGAGCTACAACAACTACTACGACAACTACGGGTATTATTATTCCAAGTGCAGCCATAAATTTAACATCATCAAGAGGTGGCACCATTGCTGTCTTAGATGCTGTAATGCGTAATGACAATACTATTAACAATAAAGTAAAATATACTTCTAACTTTTCTGACAGCCAACGTATGGTAAACGGATACTTACAATGCTATCAAGCATATAATTCCAGCGGAACTGTTGTTGATTCTTTAACTAATAAGATGGGGTCATTTGATATTAAAAGTAACTATGCTAGAATCTTAAATCTTAACTTACCATCACTAACTCTTGAAAATGATCAGGCTATTAAAGATGCCTTAAGTGTTGAATGTTACTATGGTTCAGTGGGAGAAAGCGTTCCATTAGTTCAAGAATCATTAGATGCTGGCTTAACTGATATAGCAGCTTACTACGTTCAAATAAATCCATGTAAAGATACTGAGTGCTCTAATGTTAATACTCCATCAAAAGAAACATCAAGAAATATCTTTGTTGTCATTCTAGGTAAAAGAAGTGGGAAATGGTATTACATAACAACTTCATCCCATGTCCCAAAAGACATAACCTATTCTGATTCAAACTTTTATTATTATGTTCTTGGAAATTTATATACCTATGAACAAGCCAAAACTAAATATAACTTCTAAAAAAAACGAATAATCTCTTATTCGTTTTTTATTGCAAAAAAAATGGTCGAGAAGACAGGATTCGAACCTGCGACCCCCTGGTCCCAAACCAGGTGCACTACCAAACTGTGCTACTTCTCGATAATAATGGTACGCCCAGAGGGAGTCGAACCCCCAACCTTTAGATCCGTAGTCTAACGCTCTATCCAGTTGAGCTATGGGCGCAAATTCGCCTCTTTTGGCTAAGTACTCAAATATTATAACACAAATTTGCAAAAAATAAAGTCTTTTTTTCAAAAACATGCTATAATTATTATGGTGAGACTATGGTAAACAACATATCAGCAATCAATATTATATTTGAAAATGGTGACAATATCGTTTTAGATAGTAAAGATTTAAAAGATTTTTGTATCTCTAACATAGATAAAGAAGGAAACGAAATACCTTATGAGTCTACTGTTATCAAAAACAAATTATATGCCAATTTTATGCTCTTAAATGTCAATAAGACAATTGAATCTTATAAATTAAACCGTCTTAAAGAAAGAAATGATATTGTTGAAATAATGATTATTTTTAATAATCAAAAGTATCTAAACTTTACTATATGTTCCAATGCAAATCCATTCACAACAATATATAATAATGAATATGAACATGTATATGAAAACGAGAACTCACTAGGTTTATTATTATCTAAGTATAATATTAAATACCAAGAAAATTTATTCATTTAAAAAGGCCTTTGGCCTTTTTATTTTACTTTAAAATTAATATATGGATCTTTTAAAGGTCTTATTTGTCTACCTAAATGTTCTCTAGATTCATGTTTAAACATATCATCTTCACCTTCCAAGAAATGAATATAATCCAAATATGTATATGGAGTATGATAATCAACTCCACCATTTTCTTCATAATATAAACCGTTTCTTACAGATAAAGCAAACCCATCAAAATAATTCTTAATATTTTCTTCCGTAAATGGTACCCATCCTCTTTTAAGAATCATCTCCGCTGTTTTAACTCTTTCATCATCTGTAAGCATATAAATACCAGGTTGACAAGGAACAAGTAACGGCATTCCCAATCTATCTAATATATTATCTGTATCATTATCAAAGAACTGACTATAAGTTAAATCCATTAAATATTCAAAACCTTTGTAAGTAATTATATTAAAATAATGATATCCTGACCCATGATATAACATTTTTTTATTATTAAAACCTGGGTCAATTCTAACTACTCTGCATCTAACACCTAACTTCTTACACTCTTCTAATACCATATTACTAACATCTTCACACATATTACCTAGCCTAATTTGATCAATCGTAATATCAGGATTATTAACTTGGTAATGTTTTCTAATATAAGCTTTATATTCTTCAATTAAATCTTTTCTTATTTTAGTTGCAATAAAATCTAATAAATTATCAACACTATATAAATCACTTGCATCAAAAAAGTTATATATACTTCCATCAAAAGAAATATTTCCACCTTTATAAGCACCTTCAGCTTCAATTACAATATCTAAAAGTTTCTTATAAAAGGAATAGTATTTACCATTTTTATAAAAAATAGGAGCTATTTCTTTAACAAATTCATACATTTCCTCTAATATTGTATATTGTTCTATTAAAGATGCGTCATACATTCTGATAGAAAACTTTTTTAAAATATCACTAAATTGTTTATATGCAGCAAGCATTTTCTTATCTGTAAATCCTACCATAATAACCTCTTTTTATAATGAAAAACTCATTAGGCCTTTCCAAGGAGAATATAATAATATAAAAACGACTTGTTTTCAAGTCGTTAATATTTAAATCTGGTGGCTTCAGCGGGAATTGAACCAGCGACACAAGGATTTTCAGTCCTCTGCTCTACCGACTGAGCTATGAAGCCAAATGGCGGTT
>CACXGV010000035.1 GCA_902767375.1 uncultured Erysipelotrichaceae bacterium | reverse complement strand
ATTAGATAAAGCTGTTTGAGCTGCTGGATCCCAGTTAATTATCTTTTCCCCACGATAAATTAAACCTTTATTATAATAATCAACAAACACTTTTCTAACTGCTCTATTTAAATCTTCATCCAAAGTAAATCTTTCTCTTGTATAATCTACAGATAAACCAAGTCCAGCCCATTGATTTCTAATTGAATCACCATACTCATGAGTCCAATCCCAACAAGCTTTTAAGAAGTTTTCACGACCATATTCATACTTATCAATACCTTGATCTTTTAATTTCTTAACAACCTTAGATTCAGTTGCAATTGCAGCATGATCCATCCCAGGAAGCCATAATGTATCAAAACCCATCATTCTTTTGTAACGAATAATAACATCCTGTATAGCTGTATCATAAGCATGTCCAATATGTAATTTACCGGTTACATTAGGTGGAGGTATAACAACACAAAAAGGAGTCTTATCTGAATTATTATCAGCTTTAAAATATCCTTTTCCCTTCCAAATATTATACTTTCCTTCTTCACACTTCTTATGATCATATTTCTTATCTAGCATCTTAATCCCTCCATTAAAAAAAGTTATAAACAAAAGGACGCATTACCGTGGTACCACCTTTATTTATAACCTTAGTTATCTCTCATATTTATAACGGAATTGCCCGATTTTTCTCCATTTGCAACCTTCATATACCCTTACTATTAACTTCCACCAACCGTTAACTCTCTCTAAATAGGTATATACTACTCCTCAAACTTCATCAAAAACTAATCACATTATATATTAAATAATTATAAATATCAAGCATTTTTACAACTAAAAAAGCCTTAAAAATGCAAATTAAAAGCTTGGAAACCCAAGCTTATCTTCTAATACGATCTAAAATTTCATTTTTATCTTTATTAGATTTAATTAAATATACTGCTAATAAAACGATTGTACAAATAATAGTAGTTGCTACAACATCACTACTAGTTGATCCACTACTAGTTCTAGCATATGTATCAGCATTACCATTACCGCTATCATCCCCAGCTTCTGCAGCTTTAGCAGCTTCTTCTACATCTTTAGCAGTTACACCTTTAATACATTCATCTTTTCCAGATTCAATACAAGAAACGATATCTTTATCACCCTTCTCATATGCATCATCAATTATAGATGAAAGTTCAGTGCTATAACTTGTAGCAGCATATAAATCACTAATAACTACAAAAGGTGTTCCATGATAATCAGCTTCTGTAAATCCAGCAGCTTTAAAAGTATTAGCTACCTTAACTCCTGTTTCATAGTCTTTACCAGGTTTCCACTCTATATGATCTACATATAATTCTTTTTGAACTATTGTAAACTTTTTATTATAAGACTTTAAACCTTTTAAATACTCAATTTGAGCCTCACAATAAGGACATCCTCCTGCTTCATAAACATAAACTTTTACTAATTTTTCATCTTTAGCAAAAACTACAGCAGGAAAAACTAATAATAACATAAGACTAAATAATATTTTCTTCATTCTTCTACCTCCTTTATAAATTATAACATGAAAAAAAGAAAATTCTATGAATTTTCTTTAATTTTAAAAATTAATCAAATATATCTATAAAATAATAACATATTCCTAGAACCATAAATAATAATATATAAATAATACTAGGTTTACTAATCGTAATCTTTTTACCTATAGTTCTTTCTAATTTATTTGTCTCCTCAACAAAATCAAGCCCAAACATTTTCTTTTTACTTAAATCATTTTTACTATTTAAACCAAATGCTATTGGGCTATCATATTCACTAAATTCAAAGTCTTTTATTTGAGAAAGCCAGAAAAACATTATAAAATCTCCTGCACATCCAGCTATATTCATTAGAGATAATAATACAAGTGGATATAAATTAAAAATATAACCTACAATAAGTGTTACTACACCTAGCCAGAAAAATGGAAATAATAAAGATACTAAAATATTATTCTTACTGATATTTTGTTTACATAAACAACATAAAACACCTTTTTCAATATGAGCTCCATAAGTAATATTCTTAAAATCTGCTCCCATTAAAACATATCCTATGCTATGAAATACCTCATGTAAACAAAAATAAGGTATCATAAATACAAAAGTAAGTGGCATTCCACCTTGAATAACATCAGGACATTTGTCCCCATAAATTAAAGATAATAAAACAAAACATAATACAAGTAAAACAACTGATATTACATTTAATAATTTAACATTCATTTGAAATAAATAATATTTTTTCTTCATAAACTACCCCACATTATTATAAATTTCCTTACCAAGAACTTTTATAATAATTCCTTCTTCATAAGGATCTTCAGCATATCCTCTTCTTTCTCTTTGAACATCTGTAACTGTATAAAGCAATGCTTTATATTCAGTTGAATTATCATTTTCTTTAGTTGAATGAACAGGTATTGGTATTAAAAGTATTAATAATACAGCAACTAAAGTTGCTTTTCCACCACCACTCATAATTATTTCTTATTATTTATAAATACTCTAAGTTCTCGGTAATAACTATAAGTACCTATACAAAATGCTATTAAAGTATATAATACAACTCCAATTAAAGTAACAATGCAAAACATATAGCAATATTTATAAAACATAATTAAACTAACTAAAGTAAGCATAAATCCAAATAAAAATGGTGTATAACAAGCAAGTAAAATTGATTTACCATAAACTCCTTTATTAAAATCTCCAATAGCTTTTTTCATCTTTCTATTATCCATTTTATATATCATATAATACCACCTATTCTTAATTCATTATATCAAATATACTTCAAAAAGTTAATAAAAAAGTAGGATAACCTACTTATACACAAGTATATCCACCATCTATTGGAAGGATTACTCCTGTTACATAACTTGCTTCATCACTAGCCAAAAATATTGCTCCGGCATTTAGTTCTCCAGCATGTCCATACCTTTTCATTGGAACAGTTCCTTCCATATAAGCCGTAAACTCTGCTGTATTTAAAACATCTCTCGTAAGTTCAGTTTCAAAATATCCCGGACAAATTGCATTACAAGTAATATTATATTTAGCAAGTTCAGCTGCTACTGCTCTTGTAAAGTTTATTACTCCGCCCTTAGATGAATGATAAGCTACTGTATCCATAGCCGTATTCCCTACTAATCCATACATAGATGCTATATTAATAATTCTTCCATAATTATTCTTTTTCATAATATTAGCAAATGCTCGTGTAACTTTAAATACACTTGTTAAATCAGTTGCAATTGTAAAATCCCATTCCTCATCAGTCATATTTAAAACGCCTTTATCTCTAGAAGCACCTGCACAGTTAACTAAAATATCTACCTTACCAAAAAATTCTTCTGTAATTAAGGCAGCATGATCTATCTCTTCCGTATTAGTAACATCACACTTAATAGGAAGTACTTTTACTCCTAAAGCTTCTAGTTCTTTTTTAGCATCTTCTAATCTTTCTATTCTTCTCGCAAGTAATACTAAATCTGCACCTTGTTTAGCAAAACCTTCAGCCATTTGTCTTCCAAGACCACTAGATGCACCTGTTATTACTGCTACTCTTCCTTTTAAATTAAACATCTTAATCACTCACTTTACTATCTTTTTTAATTATAAAAAAAGCCTTGAAATTAATCAAGACTTTTAAGTCATTTTATAATACTTAACTATTATTATTATCAATAAAAATTATTACCTTATTAACTGTCTGTGAAAAATCATCAAAATCTACTTCAAACCAGTTAATATTCATTTGATTATTAAACCAAGTATATTGTCTTTTAGCATAATGTCTGCTTCTCTTTTTAATTAAATCTTTCGCTTCTTCTAGAGATAACTTACCATCAAAATATTCATATAATTCTTTATATCCTATTCCTGTATTAATTGCTTTACCAGAAATATTTCTATCATATAAAGCTTTAACTTCATCTAATAAACCATCTTCAAACATCTTATCAACTCTTTTATTAATTCGCTCATATAATGTTTTTCTATCAGTAGTAAGTCCTATAAAGACAGCATCATAGATTTGATTATTTCCTTTATTAGAATCGTTATCTCTATTTAAATATCTAACTAATCTTTTACGATTATTAACATGAATATCCGCGTCAGGATATTTTTCTTTTACTCTATTAAATAATTCTTCATTAGAAAGTTCATTATATTCTAAAGATTCATTTTCTTCCTTAAATTCATAATCAAACAAAGCAGCTTTAATATATAAACCTGTTCCACCAACTAAAATAATATTCTTTCCCTTATTATCTTCTAAAAGTGTTCTAACCTTTTTCTGATAATCAAATACAGTAAACATATCACTAGGATTAACTATATCAAATAAATAATGTTTAATTCCTTCTTTTTCTTCTTCAGTTATTTTAGCAGTACCAATATTTAAGTCTTTATATACTTGCATAGAATCAGCATTAATAACTATCCCATTATACTTCTTAGCAAGTTCAATACTCATTTTAGTTTTACCAACTCCTGTTGGTCCCACAACTACTATTATCATTTTAAAACCTTCTTACTTAAAGATATTCTATCCCCTAAAGTTAATATAAAATCCTTAGGATAATTCTTATTTACTTTAGATTCTAAACTCTTTACCACTTCTAAATCAGTATTTATATATTCACTATCTTGAATAGTCACTATCTTTTCAACTAATGATTTAATATCTTCATTTAAGACTGTTATTCGGATATTTTTCTTATGTTTATCATTAGTTATTACTCCATCATTAAAATGAATTAAAACCTTTCCAAATAGCTTAATAATAATTAAAATAGCTAAATAATTTAAAGCATCCTTCTCTTCATTATCAAAAGTAATAACAATATTATCTTCCTTTTCTCCATCTAATAAATAAAAACTAATACTATCATCATTTATTAATATATCCAAAGAAGCATTCTCATGAAAAATAATATAACTTTCATAAAAAAGTATCAAATCTTCTAATTTAACATATATATCTCTTACTTTACTCATTAATTCATAACCCTCTTAAACATCTTTTCAATTTCATATCTTGAAAAAGATATTATGGCTGGTCTTCCATGAGGACAATTATAAGGATTATCACATTTAACTAAATCTTTAAGAATTTCTTCTGCTTGTTCCATCGTAATATTCTCATTGCCTTTAACACTCATCTTACAAGCCACCGTAGCTGCAAATCTATCTCTAAATCTAGTAACATTAAAATCTTTAGGATACTCAAGTATCTCTTCAATTAAAGATCTTATATCCACATCATGATATCCTTCTAAAAGCCAAGTAGGATGTGCTTTAACTACAATCGTATTAAGTCCAAATTCTTCTATCTCAAAACCTAAAGATATAATTCTATCTTTAGCTTCTGTATATTTTAAATAATCGCTAGGTGAAAGTTCTACACTAACAGGTATTAACATTGGTGTAATATTTACTTTACCTTCTTCTAAAGATTTAATAACTCTTTCATAGTTAACTCTCTCTTGAGCAGCATGTTGATCTATTAAATACATATTATTATCATTTTGCGCCACTATATATGTCCCCATAACATGTCCACAAGGATATAATTCTAACTCTTTTATTTCTTCATTCTTTTCTAAAGATGTAAAATCAAATGATTCTTGAATAATATCTTCTTTTTCTTCTTGAACTATTAAATCATCATTAACCATTAATATATCATCATTATAAGTATTATACTCTTTTTTTATAGGAATCTCATTAACCTCATTTTTAGTTTTAATTTCTATATTAGGTATTAATAAAGCCTTATATAAAGCATCTTTAATTGTGTTTAATACTAGATCTTTTAAACTATCCATTTTACTAAACTTAATATCTTGTTTAGTAGGATGAATATTAACATCTATTAATGTAGGATCAGTACTAATCTCAAGTACTACTACTGGATACTTAATATCTGGTTTATATGTATGATAAGCATCATTAATAACTCTATTAAGTTCTATATTCTTAACTACTCTTCCATTAACTATCGTAATCATATAATTACGATTAGATTTTAATATTTGCGGTTTACAAACATAACCAAATAAATCATAATCATCATTGCTATTTTTTATTTCTACCATATTTTTACTAATAGTAGTGCCAAATACTTCATGAATAGTTTTTAAAAGATTACCACTACCTGTCGTTCTTAATACTTCACTATCATTATTCTTTAAAGTAAAAGAAATACTAGGATAAGATAAAGCTAACCTTTCTAAAAAACTTACTGTATTAGCAAGCTCTGCTTGCTCACTCTTTAAATATTTATATCTAGCAGGCGTATTATAAAATAAATCATTTATTTTAATAATAGTTCCTCTTCTTAAATCACTTTTTTCATTCTTAACAAGTTTTCCCCCATGAATCTCTATTAAAGTACCAATCTTACCATCACTAGTTTGCATTAATACTTTAGAAACACTTGCTATAGAAGGAAGTGCTTCACCTCTAAATCCTAATGTATTAATAAAAAACAAATCTTCAACTCTTTTAATCTTACTAGTAGCATGTCTTTGAAAAGCATTTAAAGCATCAACATCATCCATTCCATAACCATCATCAATAACTTTAATCTCTTTAAGTCCTGAATCAATAAGCTCTACAGAAATATTCTTACTTTCGGCATCAATACTGTTTTCTACTAATTCTTTAACGACATTAGCTACCTTTTCAACTACTTCTCCAGCGGCAATCTTATTAGAAAGATCTTCACTCATTATCTGTATCTTACTCATCTGTTCCTCCAAAAATACTCTTTCTAACTTCAATATCTTCTTTATCTAAATTATTATATTTAATCGTACATTCTTTTTTAATATTAATAAATCCTTCACCTTTAATAACTAAATCAACATTCATATTAAGATCTAATTCACCATCAAATATAACATCTTTATAATACTTTTTAATTAAAATATCATCTCCCATATATATGGTAACTGATGTATTTTTATTAAAACTAAAATATCTATTTCCTACTAAAAGAGTTTCCCCTTCTTTCATTTGATAAGTTTTAGGTTTAATTAATTTATTAAAAAGCATATTCTTATCATTTAAAACAAATCCTGGACTATCTACCACTAATAAATTATCATTTAACTTAATTCTTAAATAATCTAAAGTTGTATTTTTCATCTTACTAACAGTTATTCTATTTAAATTAGAATCTACTGCTTCCATCATGGCATTTATTAAAGATGATTTACCCGAATTAGTTTCTCCTACAATATAAATTTCATTTAATTTTTTATAATATAAATAATTAACTAAAGTATTAACTCCGTATCCCGTATTAGAACTAATCATTCTAATTTCATCATCTATCTTATAATAACTTTTTAAATAATCTATAACCTTAGAAAAACTACAACTTTTAGGAATAATATCACATTTACTAATTACTAACATTTTATCTTGTTTAATACTCTTAAAAACCTTAATAATATCTTCATTTAAAGTAATAAAATTAGCTAAAAAGATAACATATTTTTTTCCATCATTTATTGTTTTTAATATTGAATTAATACTTTTAGGAGTATTAACTTTTTTTTCATCTCCATAATGCATTAATCTAAAACATCTTTGACAATAAACACTATTATCATACTTTTCTCTAGGAATATAACCTTCTTTTTCTTTATCATCAAATTGAAGCTTACATCCACATCCAAAACATATTTTATTATTCAAAATAATTCCCCTTTCTAAGTAGTTCTCTTTTTTCAAGTTTACTATATATAAAAGGTTCTATAAATCTATTTATTTTAGTTAAAGCATAATCAGTAGTCCCCATCGGATTAACTAATATACTCATAAATTCCATTCTATTAGATCCCCAAATATCTGTAAGAAGTTGATCCCCTATTGTTGCTATCTGATTAGGTTTTAATTTATACATTTGCATAATCTTTAAATATTTCTTCTTTAAAGGTTTAAATGCTAAATAAGCTGAATCAACTCCTAAAATATCCTTAAAAGGTTCTACTCTCTTTTTAGGACTATTACTAACAATAACAACTTTAAATTTCATATCCTTTAAAGATTCAATTAAATCTCTTAATTTCTTATTAGGTTTTTTTAAACTAATTGGTACTAAAGTATTATCTAAATCAAATATTAAACACTTAATACCAATCTTTTTAAGTTTTTTATAATCTATATCATAAACACTCTTTTGATAAATATCAGGCATAAAACTATTAAGCATAAATATCACCTAAAAAAATTATATCATAAAAGATTATCTATTTAACATAAAATTATCTAAGGAGGTTTATGTTAACTTATTTAATCGCTCTTATAAAAAGTTTAATATTCTTTACTGGATCATACTCTAATACCGTTTTCCCAGATTGCTTATCTGAAGAAGAAGAAACTCTTGCTATTGAAAGAATGCTTATGGGAGATAAATCATCAAGAAACTTACTTATTGAACATAACTTAAGATTAGTTGCACATATCGTCAAAAAATATGAATGTAAAGAATATGATTCTGATGATTTAATTAGTATTGGAACCATTGGTCTAGTTAAAGCCATAGATTCCTATCGACCAAATAAAAAAACTAAGCTAACTACCTATGCAGCTAGATGTATTGAAAATGAAATATTAATGTATTTTAGAAGCAATAAAAAACACTTAAACAACGTTAGTTTAAATGACTCTATCGGTTATGATAAAGATGGTAACGAAATAAATCTAATAGATGTACTTGTAAATGATAATAAAGATATTAGTGAAGAATTAAATACTCAAAATAACATAAAACTATTAATCAATTACTTAAATATTCTATCTCCTCGTGAAAAGGAAATAATTATCAAAAGATATGGTTTATTTCAAACTAAAGAAAAAACTCAAAAAGAAATATCTAAAGAAATGCATATATCTCGAAGCTATGTATCTCGTATTGAAAAACGCGCTATCACTAAAATATTAAAAGAATTCTTAAAAAATAAAGCTTGTCTTTAACTTTCTATAGGCTGAAGTATACTTCAGCCTATAGTTGATAAAATTAATTTAGGTGATACCTATGGAAAATAAAGAAGATCAAAAATACATTTATAGTTTAGTTTCTGCTCGAATCAAAGCATTTAGAAAATATCGTGGTATAACCCAAGAACAACTTGCTGATATAACTACTTTTTCTAAAGGATTTATCGGTAACATAGAAAGTGTCAAAACAGAACAAACATTTTCCTTAGCAGTTCTTTATACCTTTGCAAGAGCTTTAAATATACCTATGGAACTATTTGTTAAAGAAGATATTACTGAAGACTTAGAAAAACTAAACATTAAAATAGACATTTAAAAACCACAAATAAATTGTGGTTTTTTTATTTCATATCCAAATGATCTATATCATCAACCATTTCTAATTGATTTTCTAAAATCATTCTAAGACGTTTTTTAAATGTGATAATATTTCTCTTTAAAGCAGCATTTTCCATTTGTACTTTTTCTGCTTCCATTAAAGCTTCATTAACTATACGAGATGCATTTCTCTTAGCATCATTAACAATACGTGTACTTTCATCTGTAGCCATTCTTTTAATTTGACTAGATGTATCTTCAGCCATAATAATAGCTTTATTTAAAGATTCTTCTAAAGATTTATACTTTTCTAAATCACTTTTAAGTTTTTCAATTTCTAAATCTTTAGCCTTTAAACTATCAATCATACCTTCAACTTGTTTGATACAATCAGCTACAAATTTATTTACTTCTTCTTTTCGATAGCCCGTAAAACTTGTCGTAAACCTTTCCATATATTATCACCTTCTGGGATTAAATTTAAAAGTCTATTTCATCCTCAACTTTTTGTTTAGCAGATACTTGTTCTTGATCTGTCATTTTTCCTTGAACACTTACATTCTTAGGAGTACATAAATAAATACCTGTCCCAAGTTTTTGTAAATCTCCACCTATAGCATATACGCATCCAGTTAAAAAATCAATAATTCTTTTAGCTTGATCAGAAGTTACTCTCTTTAAATTAACTACCACGCTATTACGTTTCTTTAAATGATCAGCAATAGTTTGACTTTCAGAGTAAGCTCTTGGTTCAATAAGAATCATCTTGCTTCCACTTTTGCCATCTTCATCCTTAGCATTTTTTTCACTAACAGAATAAAATTCTTCTTCTACTACTTCTTCATCTTTTTCTTCGCCTTCACCAAATAAGGCTTTTTTTATATTAAGTGCCATAAACACTCCTCCTTATATTATTCTATGTATATCATAACATAATTTTTAAAAAGTTAAAATATAAAACTATTAAAAAAAGCACAAATGTGCTTAATTTGTAGGTTTATCTTTAATATCAGTAAAAAATCCTGGATTAGATGGCCCACCATCTATATGTGCATAAGTATAATTATAAGAACTTTGATCATTTCCAAAACTCGTTCCGGCCCCACCAATTAACCTATAATTATGGTTGAAGACCATGCTACCACCATATTCAGAAAGTGAAGAAATATCCCACTTGTCAGACACATATATTGTTACAAGATTACTAGAATCATCAAACATATAAGACATATCAGTTACTTTAGAGGTATCAAATGAACTTAGATTTAGTTCAGATAATATAATACCACTAAACATATCGCTCATATCAGTTACATTTGAAGTATTGAAGTTTTCTAGCCCAGTTATTGTATTTGCAGTGACATCATTAAACATATATGCCATATTTGTTGCATTTGAGGTGTCTAACGAACTTACATCTAATTCTAAAACATTAATACCCCAAAACATTCCTCTCATAAACGTTACATTTGAAGTATCAAACTTACTTAAATCTAAACTCATGACTTGACTTTGATTAAACATAGCACCCATATCTGTTACATTTGAGGTATCAAAACTACTTAGGTCAATATTTGTTGCTTGACTGCTTTGAAACATACCGGCCATATCAACCACAGGTTCGTCATTTATATACGTACACAATTTAGTTATTACCGGATCAGTTGACTCTTTATCTGTTAGTATTACTCCCCAACCGTTCTCATGATCAATATACCTATATGTATATTGGCCATTTATATAATTATTATGAGAAAATAATAATTCATCAGAATATTCTATATTTTCAATTAAATTATTTTCAATAGCATATGAAGAGTCTTCTTCTACTAGCATTCCAATAGAAAACATATTTCCGTTTCCAAAATCAATCTCTCCACCTGAACAAAATGTATTAACTTGTTCCGTTGTAAGGTCTCCCATAGAAGCAAACATATTTGAACATGCTTCTTCATTTATTGTATATGATTTTATTTTATGTTCTGCATTAGTACAGTTGTTATATGGAGTCATAACTCCAGGCTCCAAGGCTGTTACCTTTGCATTAAATACCGCATTTTGATTATAGTTTTGATCTTCTCCATTATCTTTAAAATATATTTTTAATGTATATACATGAGTATCTCCATCAGCTTTAGTAAAGAAACCTGTACCAAATTTTAATGTCCCTCCTGTTTTAGCTATTGACTTGCCTGTTATATCAGCTATCTTTGTTCCATTAGATCCTACTCCAGTTAAATCAAAAGTAAGTTCTCCATTTAAAAAAGTATTATTTATAATATTTAATCCTAAATCATATGCCATAGATTGATCAGTAGTATTATAACCAGTTAATGTTATTTGCTTTGTTATCCATGCTTCTTCTCTTGGATAGATATTTGAAACACTAACAGTTGCATCATCTTCTGAATACACTATCCCCATTCTACCTGCTGTTAAACTTATAGTTGATGCACTTTCTAGTCCAGTTATTCTGGCACTAAAGTATGCATAAGTTACTCCAATTAAGACTAATGCTAAAGCAATAACTGATACTATCATTGTATTTTTAGCTTTTTTATCCATAGTTAATATTTGCACCTTATCTTTCTATTTAATTTTATAATAGCACCTCCCCCATGTCAAGTTAATAAAAGTCATTAAAAAAGTTTGGCGTAAACCAAACTATGTAGATGCTGTAAACATCATTAATATTGAAATTACTAGTAAAACCATAATACCTGCACCAGTACAAACTAGCATAACCATAGTTTTACTTTCCATGGTATCAAGTCTTTCTTTATATCTAGCATCTCTTGCTTTTTGTTGTAAGTTAGATATATTTCTTGAGAAAGTAAGAAGTTGCTCTTGTTTTCTCTCTTGACTACCTAAACTTAAACGATATAAAAGTCTCATCATACGCATAGAATCTCTAACTGGATAATCTCTTGCAAATTGCATATATGGTTCAATAGTTGAATCACCAGCATTAATCTTTTCAATTAAATCTCTAAGACCATTTCTAAATATTTCTGGCGCTTCTTCTATTGATTTACCAAGTGCAACTGGCACGGTATAATGCTGTACTAAAATTTCTAAGTTTTTTAAATAATATGGAAGTAATAAATCTATCTTATGTAAATGCGATTTATAATATCTTTTTAATTGTAAATAACTAAGTTTAAATACACCATATGCAGCCATAACTGCAAAAATCATATTAACATAACTTAAATCAGAAATAAATACAATAATCATTGCTACAAAAGTAATAGTAGCATTTTTAAGTCTTGTATTAAATAATGATTGTAAATCAATTGAATCACCATATTTAGCTTTAGCATAAAAATCAAAATCAGATTCTTTTAATCTTGTAAAAATATCTTGATAATCATGAACAAATTTATTAACACTTAAACTACCATTATATTGAAGTACAAAGAATAGTAAAAGTCCAACTACAACAATTTCTATAAACATCTACTATTCACCTCCTGTATCTTCATTATAATATTTCTCACCATTAATTAAGAAATATGAGTTTAAAATGATAATGAAATGAAGTATTACTTTAACATACCATCTCTCTAACATTTTAATATAATTACCCCTACCAAGTAAGAACTGAGTAAGCATAACTAAGAAATATAATGCTAAACCGAAAGTAATAAATTTTCTATGGAAAGCAGCACGATCCATCTTATCACGATAAACACCTTCTACAAGCATATCGATATCAAGTAACATGTTTTCTAAAGATTCTCCTGAATCTTTAGCACCTTCTTTAGTAATTTGTAAGAATAATTGATGCATATTCTTAACCATATAATATGGATATTTTTCATTAAAGAATTGAATAGATTCTTCAATTGTACCATTATCATATGACATTTGAATCATCTTCTTAACATCACTAAGTACAGGATCTTCTAAAACTCCTGATTCGCATACACCTTCTAAAGCTTTAACAAATGATTGAGTTGTATTAAACTCCATAATTACATTAGTAGTATATACTTGTATTTGTTCAAATAAGAACTCACTATAAACTCTTTGACATCTAAGATAAGCAAGGTATGGAATAAATGCAATAGCTGCTATAGCATAGAATATTGCCCAAATAATACTATAAAAATATAAATATCCTATAACTGCCCCGGCAGCTCCAAAGATAACTACTTGGATAATATACTCTTTAGTAGTAAATTCCTCTCCTAACTCTATAGATTTTTGTCTAACTGTTTTAAATGTATAAGGAGCATATTTATCATAAATATTAGTAACTTCACCGGCAAAAAATTTATAAACATTCTCACCATTATTTCTACGATAAGTTACTACAAATATTGCAATAAATAATAAAAGTACTAACTCCATATAATTGCTCCTTTCTATTCAGTGCTTTGTTCTACTTTAACTTCTGCTTGAGGTTTTTCCTCAACTTGAACTTTATCATCCTTATTTCCACTATTTACATAACCTAATCTAAAGGTATCTTCTGGAAGGATAACTCCTTGTAATTCTAAATATTCTAACAAATGTTTAGTAGGATTTTTAAGAGTTAATTTACCATCAACAGTTTTACGATAAATAACATTACTACAAGGATTATTATTATCATCAACATAGAATTCGCAAACTTCCATAATCTCACGTTGGAATCTACCTAAAGCCTTACTCATATAACCTTTAACACAAACTCCAATTTGAACATATCTATGAATTGTTGATAAAAATTGTACAACATCTTGATTTGACTCAAGAAGTGAGTACATACGCATTGGGATACTTTCTGCTTTATCAGCATGAATTGTTGATAAGATATTATGTCCTGAAGAAATTGAGTTTCTAACAGCCATAACTGCTTCAGCAGAACGAACCTCTGATAGTAAAATCCATTTAGGGTTTTGACGCATACAAGTAACAAGTACATCTGAATAAGATGCAATATTATTTGTCTTAACAGCAACAATATCTCTTTGAGGGAAAATCCTATCCAAGTGAAGTTCTAATGTATCTTCAATAGTTATTATTTTTTCATTTTCTTTAGTATGACTAGCTAAATACTTAACAAGTTCGGTTTTACCTGAACCAGTTTCTCCAGCTACAATAATATTGCAGTGTCCTTCAACACATTTCATCAAGAAATCATGTATTTGAACATTACAATACTTTTCATCTATTAATTTAGCTTTATTTAAACGAATCTTAGCCGGCGTTTTACGAATAACACAACTAATACCATTCGTACTAATTGAATCATGAATAAAGTTTAAACGAAGTTCAGCACTTTCTGCATCTAAGAATGGATGAGCCATATTAAATGTCTTACCCATTACATTAGAACATTGGAAAGCAAGCTTCTCCATTAAAGGATTATTAATCTCCGGTCTTTCAACTTTATATACACCTTTATCAAGTGTTTTTAAATATACATTACCACCATTACTATAAGAAATATCGGTAACATTATCATCATCTAAAAACTCTTTTAAAGGGCCAAAATCCAATTGTGAAAACAAATTATCGTTCATAATATCTCCCCTTTTTAAACTATATTATCCACTATAAGTTAAATCTGATCTTGAATTAATTAGTTCAATTAAACTTTCCTTAGCAACTAAATTAACTCTTTGATCTCCATCTTCAGTATAAGCTTTATTTCTTGGTACTGGGAATATACTCATACCACCTATCTTAGAAGCTCTATAAAGAAGTAAGAATACATCATCAGGTACTGCAAATATTAATTCAGCAGGTATCCCTGATTCAGATAATTTACTATTAACACTCTTACCTTCTTCATCCCTAACATCTTTAACTTTGATACTTTCAATTATTTCTGCAACAATAACTTTACCATCTTCATTAGTTGTTGAAATAAATAAATCTATATAATCATCAGGCATAATTGAATTGCCATAAGTAGTATGCATATTAACTGGTAAACTAAATACTGTATATCCCCTTTCAATATCTTCAGTAATATAGTTTGGTCTTTGTTCAGGTGCCATTAACTCAGTAGTATAAAACAATCCACCTTTAGGAATCTTACTATCATAAGCAACATACTTTCCTATAACTTGAGATTGATTAGTAACTAAATTAGGTGTATTATCAACCATTGTTTTACTAACTTCAATTCTTCCTACATGTTCTTGAGTTATTAAAGTATTTCCTTTAAGTTCTTCCTTTGCAACTGGAATAGTTTGAGGATCAATAGCTTGTCTAACTCTCCATGTATATCCAACTAATATTACTAGAACGCCAATTATAATTCCTAATAAAGTAACTGTATTTTTATTACCTAAAAATCTTTTAAGTGAATTTGATAAATTCCCCATTTATATTCCTCCTCTTAGTCGTTATAAGTTAAATCTGATTTAGAATTTATTAATTGAATCAAATTTTCCTTAGCTACTAAATTATTTCTTTGTTCAGAAGTTTCTGTATATTCTTTATTTCTTGGTACTGGGAATATTTGTATTCCAGGTATTTGGCTTGCTCTATATAAAAGAGAGAATACATCATCAGGCACTGCAAATATTAATTCAGTAGGACTTTTAGATGTAGACATAGAAGAGAAAACACTCTTACCTTCATTATCTCTAACATCTTTAACCTTAATACTCTTAATAAGTTCAGCAACAATAATCTTACCATCATCATTAGTTGTATATAAGAATAAATCTATATAATCATCAGGCATAATAGAGTTAGCATATGTTAAATGCATATCAACAGGTAAACTAAATACTGTAAATCCCTTTTCAATATCTTCTGTAATATAGTTAGGCTTTTGCGCAGTTGCACTTAATTGACTTCTATAAAATAAAGCCCCCTCTGGTATCTTACTATCATAAGAAACATATTTACCTATAACACCTGCTTGATTTGTTACAAGTTCTGGAGTTCTTTCTACTAGTTTTTTACTAACTTCAATAGTTCCCACGTGTTCTCTAGTAATTAAAGTATTACCTATTAATTCTTGTCTTGCAAATGGTACCTTTTGAGGTTCAATAGCTTGTTGAACTCTAATAGTATAACCCATATATATAACTACTACCCCAACTATAACAGCTACAATTGTAATAGTATTTTTATTTCCTAATATTCTTTTAATTGCTACTCCTATATTCCCCATTTATATTCCTCCTATTATCATTTTCCATTATAACATACCTTACCCCTTACTTCAATAACCAAATACAAAAACTTATCCACAAAAAAATAGTCCTTTACGGACTATTTTATTTGATTCATAACTTCTTCAGCAAAGTTATCGCTACGTTTTTCCATACCTTCTCCTACTTCAAAACGAATAGCTTTTACAACTTTACCACCATTATTTTGAACATATGTCTTAACGTCAATATCTCCATCTTTAATAAATGCTTGATTAACTAAACATATTTCTTTAAATAACTTTTTAACTCTACCTTCAACCATTTTTTCAGCTATTTCAGCAGGTTTTCCTTCATTCATAGCTTGTTCTTTAAAGATAGCTCTTTCTCTTTCAATACGCTCTGCAGGAACTTCTTCCTCACATAAATATTCAGGTCTCATAGCAGCAGCTTGCATAGCTACATCTTTAGCTACTTCTTCGCTAGCTCCATCTAAAACTACTAATACAGCAATTTTACCACCCATATGTAAATAAGAACCAAATACTTCATTATCACTCTTATTTACAACTTCAATTCTTCTTAAAGATAACTTTTCTCCAATTTTAGCAGTTTTAGCAACAATTAAATCATTAATTGTTCCTTCAGCAGTACTTAAATTTAAAGCATCTTCTAAAGAAGTAACATCACTATTTAAAATAGTATTACCAATTTCTTCAATCATATTAGTAAATTCTTCATTCTTACTAACAAAATCAGTTTCACTATTAACTTCTAAAATAACAGCCTTATTACCACTAACAAATACATTAGCAAGCCCTTCAGCAGCAATTCTAGATTCTTTCTTAGCAGCCTTAGCAATACCTTTTTCTCTTAAATAATCAATAGCGGCTTCCATATCACCATTAGTTTCAGTTAAAGCCTTTTTGCAGTCCATCATACCTGCACCAGTTTTTGCTCTTAATTCAGCAACACTTTTAGCATCTACCATTATCACACCTTCTTATCTTAATGCTGTTAATAATTCATCTTTTTTCATTGTAGAATAACCTTTGATTTTTTTAGCTTTAGCAATAGCTTTTAATTCAGTTAATGTTTTTAAAGATAAATCTTCTTCTTCAACTGCTTTTTCTTCTTCAATAGCAGCTTTAGTAGTTTCTTTATCTAAACTTTCAACAAATACTTCTTTAACAGTTTTTGCTTTCTTATCATCTTTCTTAGGTTTTTCTTCTTCAGTAATATAATCAACTAATTCTAATCCTCTAGATTCACAAATAGCATTTGTTAAAACTCCTAAAACAACTTTAACACTTCTAACAGCATCATCATTACCAGGAATAACAAAATCTACATCATCTGGATCACAGTTAGTATCTACTAAACCAAATACTGGAATATTTAACTTTCTAGCTTCTCTAATTGCATTAATTTCCTTCTTAGGATCTACAATAATTAAAGCATTAGGAAGTTTTTCCATATCTCTAATTCCACATAGAACACTATTTAATTTTTCATATTCTTTCTTAAGTCCGATAACTTCTTTCTTAGGAAGAACATCAAATGTTCCATCTGCTTCCATTTTTTCAATTTCTTCTAATCTTTTAATTCTTCTTCTAATAGTTCTAAAGTTAGTTAAAGTTCCACCTAACCATCTTTGAGTAACATAGTAAGAATTACTTCTTAAAGCTTCTTCCTTTGAAGCTTCCATTGCTTGCTTTTTAGTACCTACAAATAGAAAAGTACCTCCATTATCAGCAATCTTTTTGATTTCTGCATATGCTTCTTCAATTGCATTTGCAGTTTTTTCTAGATCGATAATATAAATATCATCTCTAGCAGTAAAGATGTATTCCTTCATTTTAGGATTCCATCTTTTAGTTTGATGTCCAAAATGAACACCTGCTTCTAATAAATAACTCATAGAAACAACAGCCAT
>CACXGV010000034.1 GCA_902767375.1 uncultured Erysipelotrichaceae bacterium | reverse complement strand
TATATTTAAGTAGCCGATGGATCTTTAGCTCAGTTGGTTAGAGCATCCGGCTCATAACCGGGCGGTCGTAGGTTCGAGTCCTACAAGATCCACCATTTTTAATTGCAGGTATGGCGGAACTGGCAGACGCGCTAGACTTAGGATCTAGTGGAGCAATCCGTGCAGGTTCAAGTCCTGTTACCTGCACCATTTTAAAAATAAAAGCAAACTATTCAGTTTGCTTTTTTATTTTGTTAAATTATTTTTTGGTGCTAAACTTCTTCTTATTTCAGCACCCCATAGTTTTATTTCAGAAATAATATATAATGGATTATCTGATGAAACTTCTTTTACCTCATCAGGTAAGACTTTACCAGTAAGATGTTTAGGATCTTCTAAGTAACGGTATCTTCTTTTAGCTTCACTATAGAATTCCATATATCTTGGTTTAGTTAAATTCATACCAAATTCAATAGCTCCTAAATCTTTGCTTGGAATGTTAATGTATTCATTTACTTGCATTCTTTTACCAAAAATCATTGTTGATATTCTTTTTCCTTCTCTACTTTCTTCATAAAAAACTGGTGATATTACATCTGATATTATTAATACTCCAGTATTACCAGTTGGACTAGTAAATTTTACTACTTCCATTTTTTTATTCTTTAAAGTTTCAGTTTGTTTATATCCTAAAGATGAGATTATACCATCAATGCTATAACCATTTTCTTCATTATATTTTTTTAATTGTTCTTTAATACGTTCTTCCATTTATTAATTCCTCTTTCTTTCTAATAGGTGGTCTTTCTGCTTTTGCATCTAAAAAATCTTCATTGTTTAATAAAACATAATCCATTAATTCATATGGTAAGCCTGTAAGATTAAATGCTTCTTCATATAATTTTTCTTTATCTTTAGTTGGAGTTTTAAACTCAATTAAAGTATCTACAACTGCATCATCAAAGTAAGTTCCATCTGTTAAGTATTCAAGATCTTCTTTAGCATGATCAAATGACCATTGGATATTTAATGAATGATTCTCATCATTTGCAATTGTATAAAAGAAGCTTGGCATTCCATAATGTTTGGTTATTACTCTGCAAAAATCACTTAGTACAGCAAGCTTTAAACCTTCACTTAAATGATAAAATTCTTCTTCTACGGTTACTCTGATAAAGCCATTTTCTTTGCATTTAAAATTAAATGATACCGCATCTTTTTGAAAATCATCAAAACTTTGATATTTTTTAGATGGTATCATATGATATTTGCCAAATGGTGTTTCAGTTATTATGCCATCAAAAGATAATTTAGATCCTAATGATTCATAAAGTTTTCTAGTAAGGCTGCGACAATCTTCGACACTTGAATATATTGCTTCCACTTTAAAAACCTCCTGTTAGTCAGTTATTATAGCATAATGAAGCAATATTTCAATAAAAAAATATACTAATGTTTATATAATCTTTTAGTATATTCTTCCTTTATTTTAGGTTTTTTACTGCCATTTAAAACTTCTAATTCAAAGCTAGTTAAAATGTCATCAATTGCTTTTAGATTTTCTTCAGATATATGTCCTTTTATTTTTTGATCAATTATTTCACTTCTGATAGCTTCAAAGCGATCAAGATCGTGATGTTCGATTAAGTGTAAATATGGATGAGCGGTATTCTTTACTAGAAGTGCTCCATTCCATTCAAAGTATCCTTTTCCAAAACCTAAAGCTGGACATTCTTTGGCTGGTACTATTAAATGATGGAAGGATAATTCTTCTACTTCATTAAAAGAATATCCCATAAAATCATATTTAAGTTTCATTAATGCATATTTTGTTAATAAGTTTTTTGTCCCTCTTACCATGTTGCCTCCTAATGTCCCTAATTAATAGTACCAAAATTAAGTTTTTTAAACAACCGTTTGAAGAGAATTTATGAATTTTTAGTAATCCAAGTAACGATTACTTTTACAATATAATCTACTTCTTGGGTAGATAACTCTTTATTCATTTCGATATGATGAATTCGATTTAAACATTTACGGCAACAAGTCCCAGTTGCATGCTGAGCGATAAATACAGGATGAACTTGTTTCATTGGAGTTTGCTTTCCATCATTGGGAATAAATGATGGTTTTAATCTTTCATTAACAATATTGTAAGCATGCTTTTGCATAGTATCCATGCCTTTTTCTTTGACGTATAATTTTAATTTATTATTTAAGTGAAATGAGCCTCTAAATTTAGATTTGGATAAACTGTTTAGTAAATCTTCAATAATATTCATAAAACCTCCAATAAAAAGGTAAGTATTTCTACTTACCTTGTAACATATTTAATAAATCTATTTTGAAAATATCTTTTTCAGCATTGGCTTTACTAATCATAACACCTTTATAAGTAGTAAGTTCAGCCATATGACCTTCTAGTAATATATCTGATGGTGTAATTGTATCTAGCATTACAATATTTTCAGATTTATAAACTATATAATGTAACTTAATATCACCATGAACTTGACTAAACATATGATCACTTGGAAGTTTTAATTCATATGTTTCAGTTTTATCTTTTGAGTTTTTAGAAACTAATTCACCAATAAATTTACCACTACGTAGAGCTGGATAATATTCAAAGTTTAATTTCTTAAAAGCAAGCATATTATATTTTTTTAATGCTCTTTCTAGTTTTTTAAACTCATTTTCATTGATATAGTCTAGAATAAATCCTTTCATAATATTTACCCCCTAATTCCCTAATACACTTAAATTATAGCATATATAGGCTAAAATGTCAAATTCATGTATACTTATCCTCGATAAATATGCCTTAAAATAATAACATAATTGGGCGTTTACGTCAAGTTAATCAAAAAATATTATTAATTATTAAATAAGTCGTCGATTGAGTTTCCTTTTTTAGGAACACACTTTCCTTCTCCTCGTTTTTCGCCTGGTTGGTATTCTTCACCGACCATTGGACATGATGACTTGGTAATAGAATCTTTTAAGTAGCCACCAAAATAAGATACTAGCGCTACTGCTAGCACTGTGATTAAACCAATAATTATAACGTATTCAACTAATGCTTGTCCCTTATTATTAAGCTTCATTTAATCACCCTCCTACTATCATAATCATATATTTTTTTTAATATTTTGTCAATTATGTTGTATAATTTAATAAGGTGGTAGACATGAATATTGTTATAGCAAAAACTTATAAACAAAAGCTCATGGGACTAATGGGAAAAAAGAATATAAACTTTGGAATGTTTTTTCCTAATGCTAAAAGTATTCATACATTTTTTATGTTAGAACCAATAGATGTATTAGGGCTTGATAATAATATGATTGTTAGAGAAAAGTACCCTAATATTAAGCCAAATAAGATACTTTTTTTAAAAAATAGTAGTCATACTCTAGAACTGCCAAATGGTGCTAGTTTAAATTACAAAATTGGTGATAAAGTAAATCTTTAATAAGTTTTACTTTATTTTTTTACTTTTTTTTGCTACACTATACCTGTCAAAGAAAGGGGTTATGTTATGGAGCTACCTAATATTAAAATTTTAGATGAATCAAATAAGATACTTAGAACAGTTTCTAAAGAAGTAGAATTTCCTCTTGATGATGAAACCAAAAAATTAATAAATGATTCACTTGATTATTTAGAAATGAGTCAAATTGAAGAATACTCTGAAAAGTATAATCTAAGACCAGGGATGGGACTTTCTTTTGTGCAAATAGGTATTCCAAAAAGAATATTTGTTATTTCTGATGAAGTTGATGAAGGTAAATTTGATAGATATGTAGTTATCAATCCAAAGATAATCAGCAAAAGTGAGGAACTTATATATGTTGGTGAAGGTGAAGGATGCTTGAGTGTAAATCGTGAAGTTGAAGGAATTGTTCCTAGATGTGCACGTATTACAGTTGAAGCTTATGATGAAGATGGTAATATGTTTACTATAAGAGTTAGAGAAGATATGGCAGTTGCTTTCCAACATGAAATTGATCATTTAAATGGAATATTATTTGTTGATAAAATAGACAAAAAAAATCCTTATAAAAATAAGGAATTTATGAGAGAGATTTAATCTCTCTTTTTTATTTTAAATTAATGGCGAAATCATCTTCTAACGAGAATTCAACATTTTCATTAATCCATTCTTTTCTTGGTTCTACCACATCTCCCATTAGAACATTTACTCTTTTGCTTGCTAACAATGAATCTTCTATGTTAACTCTAATTAAGTTGCGTCTTTCAGGGTCCATAGTAGTTTCCCATAATGGTCCAGGATTCATTTCACCTAAACCTTTATATCTTTGTAATTTATAATTTGTTTTTTTATCAGTTATTTCTTTTAATTCTTCATTAGTCCAACAGTATTCATGTGTTTTACCATAATCTATTTTATATAGAGGTGGCATTGCTATATATAAATGTCCTTCTTCAATTAGGGGTCTCATATATTTATAGAAGAACGTAAGAAGTAAGCATTGGATATGAGCACCATCATCATCGGCATCGGTCATGATTATTACTTTATCATAATTAATATCTTTAACATCAAAACTATCGCCATATCCTGCTCCAATGCAGTTAATCATAGTATTGATTTCTTCATTTTTAAAAATGTCTGAATCTGTTGCTTTTAAAGTGTTAATAATTTTACCTCTAAGTGGTAAAATTGCTTGAAATTTACGATCTCTAGCATTTTTAGCAGTTCCACCAGCTGAATTACCCTCTACAATGAATAGTTCATTTATTTTAGGATTACGTCCTTGTGGAGGAGTTAGTTTACCGATTATGTTACGAGCTTCGTTTTTCTTACTCTTACCATTGCGGGCTTCTTCTCTAGCTTTACGAGCAGCTTCACGAGCAGTTTTACTTTTAATCATCTTTTCTAAAATACTAACAGATACTTCTCTATTTTCTTCAAGATAATATTTTAAGGCTTCATAAACTACTCCTTCAACAGCAGGTTTTGCTTCAGGAGTTCCTAATTTGCCTTTAGTTTGACCTTCAAATTGAAGTAATCTTTCAGGTATTTTAAGGTTAATTACAGCAGTTAAGCCTTCTCTAGCATCAGATCCTTCAAAATTGGTTTCTTTATTTTTAATTAAATTATTATTTCTAGCATATTCATTAAAAGCTTTGGTTATTGCTGTTTTAAAACCTACTTCATGAGAACCACCATCGGAAGTTTTAACATTATTAACAAAAGAAATAATGTTCTCATTGTAAGAATCGGTATATTGCATCGCTACATCAACTTCAATATCATTTTTAGTTCCTTCAATTGATATTACTTTATGTAAGGGAGTTTTGTCTTCATTAATATATTCAACAAATGATATTAAGCCATTATCGTAATGATATACACATTTTTTATTATCATTCATATCTTCAATTTCGCAAGTTAATTCTTTAAGTAAGAAAGCACTTTCTTGCATTCTTTCACATATGGTTGTATAGCTAAAACTTAAGTTTTTAAATATTTCTTTATTAGGCATAAAAGTTACGATTGTGCCAGTACGATTAGTATTACCAATTTCCTTTAAGGGAGAATCTACTTTTCCTCCCTCTTTAAATTTTATTTGATGTATTTTACCATCTCTTAAAATAGTAACTTCCATCCAATCACTTAAAGCATTAACGACAGAGGCACCTACTCCATGAAGACCACCAGAAACTTTATATCCAGCAGTTTCAAATTTTCCACCGGCATGAAGAATGGTATAAATAACTTCTGGAGTGCTTTTACCGCTTTTATGCATACCAGTAGGAACTCCACGACCATTATCAGCAATAGTTATGCTCCCATCTTTATTAATCCTAACTTGGATTTTATTACCAAAACCATTTATTATTTCATCTACTGAGTTATCAATTATTTCCCATACTAAGTGATGAAGCCCACGTTTGTCTGTACTTCCAATATACATACCTGGTCTTTTTCTAACGGCTTCTAATCCTTCAAGGATTGTAATTGAATTTTCATCATACTTTACCATGAGTATCACCTTGTTTAAGTATAACAAAGGAATAAAAAAAAGACAATTTTTTTGTCTTATAAATGTAAAGTTAGCGACCTAAAATATGTCTTTCTTCATCTTCAATTTTGGGAGTATCTTCAAGACCAACTGCTTTCATTAAATCTTGAAGGTCATCATTTGGAAGAGTTTTTTCTTCTTTTTTCTTTTTTAGTTTAGCTAAACGTTCTTTCAATTCATCATTACTTAGTTTAACGACTTCTTCTTTTGGCTCTTCAATAGGTTCCTCTTTTACTGGCTCTTCTTCAGCCATAGTTTCTGCTCTTCTACTTAAATAAGTATCTATATCCATTGGTTTTACTTTTGGAAGTTCCATTGTAAAATCATCTCTGATAGGAACAGGTCCCTCTTCAATGGCATCAACCTCAATAGTATTTATAGTTGGTTTATCATCGTTAAAGAAATCACTAATGGATTTTTCTTCAGTTAAATTAACTTCTGGTAATTCAATTTTTTCTTCCTTTATTTCTTCAGATGGAGATTCTTCTTGAACTTGTTCTAGTTTATTATCTTCTTCTACAGGTATTTCTTCTTTTTCCGGTTCTGATTCAGGTATAGAAACTTCTTCTGGTTCTGATTCGGGTATAGAAACTTCTTCTGGTTCTACCGGAACAGGTTCTTCATGAACTTCTGGTCTTTCTAAATATACGTTACTATTTTTAGATTCAAAAATATCGTTTATTCCATTTTCTTCATCTTTACCCATTAATACATTATTAAAAACTTGAGTTTCTGATAAAGGTTCATTTTTAACAACCTCTTCTTCTGAATCTACTACTTTTGGTTCTTCCTCCTTTGGTTGTTCTGTAGCAGCACTATCAACTACTTCTTCTTTTGTTTCAACATTTGGAAGGTTTTTAGGTTCTTCTTTAGAAGTTTCTTTTTTACTTTTTACTAAAGTCGTAATTATTAAGATAATAAAAAATAATGCTATTACACCTAAAATAAGATAAAAAGTCATTGCAGATTCATTACTTCCATATATTTGATTTAAAAAGTTATTAATTTTTTCCATCTAATATCACTGTCCCTTATTCTCTATTATTAGTTTAACAAGAAACATAAAAAAATGCAATAGTAAGAATAAAACCATCCTTTAAAAGAATGGCTTTAATCTAATTTAACACTTACTAGTTTTGATACACCTGATTCTTGCATAGTTATACCATATAAGTTATTGGCATATTCCATCGTTCTCTTTTTATGCGTAATAATGATAAATTGGGTATTGGTTTCGATATCTTTTAAATAATTACCGAACATATCAACATTAGTTTCATCTAAAGCTGCCTCTACTTCATCAAATATACAGAATGGAACAGTTCTAATATTTAAAATGGCAAATATTAAGGAAATTGCAGTTAAGGTAGATTCTCCACCTGATAATAATCTTGTTGATTTAATATCTTTTCCAGGAGGAACTGCTTTTATTTCTAATCCAGTATTTAAAATATCTTCAGGATTAGTTAAAATTAGTGAAGCTTCTCCACCTTTAAATAGTTTTTTAAAGACTTTACCAAATTCAATATTCAAGGTATCAAAGGTTGTAGATAATCTTTCTACCATTGTGTCATCTAATTCATTAATAATTGCTAGTAAATCACTTATCGATTTTGTTAGGTCGTCTTTTTGCGTTGTTAAGAAGGTATATCTTTCATTAACTCTTTCAAATTCAGCTATTGATCCAACATTAACATCTCCTAGGGCTTTAATGTCTCGTTTTAGAGAGTTAACTTTAGTTCTTACTTTATCTATTGAATCAGATAGTTCATAATCTTTGGCTTTTTCATAAGTCATACCATATTCTTCATTTAATCTTAAAAGACTTGTATCTAATTTCATTTCTTCTTTGCTTATAGAAATTTCAAGTTCTTTTTGTTTATTTAATAGTTCATTATATTCACTATTCATTTTACGATTTTGAAGTTCTAACTCACTTATTTCACTTTGAAGATCATGTTTTTCACTCTTTAGTTCATTTAAAGATACTTCTAATGATTCTTTTTCATTATTTGTTTTGTAATATTTATTTAAGATGTTTTCAATTTCTTTATCAATTGAATTATTTAAAATTCCTTTTGTTCCAGACAATTCATTTTTTAAACTAATCAATGATTTATCTAAAGAATCAACATCATTATTTTCTTTAATAATTAATTCTTTGGTAAATTTAACTTCGTTGTTTAGATTAAATATTTTGTTTTCAAGGATTTTTAAATTTTCATCTTTTTCATTTATTTGTTCTTCTTTTAATTTAATATCTTTAGTTTTTTCTTTTAATTCTTTAATTTTATTCTCTAAATCATATTTTTGGTTTAGAAGTCCAGTAGTATTTTTACTTTTACCACCGGTAATACTTCCACCAGATGATATTACATCACCATCTAGGGTAACTATTTTATATGTATAATTAATTGTTTTACCAATACGATTAGCGTTTACTAGATTATCTACTATTATAGTGTTTCCTAGTGTGTTTAAGATAATATTACGATATGTTGGATCATATTTTACTAAAGAGGATGCTAAACCAATAAATGATTCATCATTTTGAATCTTATTTAATGTATTAGGATCTACTCCTCTTGGTTTAATAATATTTAGAGGGAAGAATGTTGCTCTACCTACTCCATTTTGTTTTAAATAACTTATAGCATCTTTAGCATTATTTTCATTGTTAACAACAATTACATTTGCAAGTGAACCTAAAGCAATATCAATGGCTGTAGCGTATTTTTCTTCCGTTTCAATTAGTTTATTTAAACTATTATGAATACCATTTAATCTAGTATTATTTAATACTGATTTTACAGCATATGGTAATTTGCTATCATTATCTATAGATTCTTCTAAAATGGATATTTCATTCTTTAAAATTGATTCTTCTTTATTTAATTTTGTTAATAAAGATAGTAATGAATTTTTAGTTAAAGATTCTTTATTATATTCATTTACAGTAGTAGTATATTCTGCCTCTTTCAAAGTAAGATTCTTTTCATCAATAACAATTTTGTCTTTTAATGATTTAATATCATTTTTTATTTTTAATTCATTTTCTTTTAGATTTAAAATATTAGCTTCTAGTTTAGAATCTTCTACTTCATATTTTTGTCTTTCAATCATTATTTGTTTTTCACTGGCTAAAGTAGATAATTCATTAGTTATTTTAAATAATTTTTCACTTTTTGAATTTATATTGTCTTCTAATTTCAAAAGTTTTAGTTTTAGATTATCTATTTTAGAGTTATCAATTATGTTAGAATTTGTATATTTTAAAATGCTTTCATTTAGTGATTCTAGTGTTTCTTTATGAGATGTGTAACTATCATTTATTTCTTTAATATCATGGGCTAAAAGGGCGATTTCATTATGCTCTAACTCATTTTTGAAATTAACATATTTAGTGGCTACTTCACTTTGAAGACGTAATGGTTCTAAGTTGATAGATAATTCATCTATTACAAGATTCACTTTACTTAAATTATCATTTGCTTTTTCTAATTTACGAAGAGTTTCTTCTTTACGTTTTTTATATTTTAAAACACCAGCGGCTTCTTCAATAATAGCTCGTTTTTCTTCTGGCTTACCATTAATAATTTCTCCGATTTTACCTTGAGATATTATCGATAAAGAGTTTACTGAGGAACCAGAATCAATAAATAAATTAGTGATATCTTTTAATCTAACACTATTATTATTTATAAAATATTCATTTTCACCTGATGAATAAACAACTCTTTTTATTTCTACTTCAGTTAAATCAGTATTTAGATAATGATCTGAATTATCAAAAGTTAAAGCTACCCAAGCTCTTGTTAAAGGACTTCTTGATTTTGAACCAGCAAAAATAACATCCGCAGATGAATTACCTCCACGAATGTCTTTTAGAGATTGTTCTCCAAGAACCCATCTTATGGCATCTACAATATTACTTTTTCCTGAACCATTAGGGCCAACTATACCTGTTATTCCGTCTTTAACATCCAAGGTTATTTTGTCAGCAAAGCTTTTAAAACCATGGATACTAATTGTTAATAATTTCATTGTTTTCCACCTGCACTTAATTCGATTGCATTTTTAGCAGCGTTTTGTTCAGCTGCTTTTTTACTTTTACCTTTACCATGAGCAAAGACAATATTATCTACTAAAACTTCTACCTCAAATTCTTTATCATGAGCTGGACCTGTTTCACTTACAACGCGGTATTCAACACTTCTTTGATCAGTTTGAACTAGTTCTTGTAAATAAGATTTATAGTCACTTAAAAAAATAGTATTGTTTTTTACAAAAGGAAGCGCTGTATCTAAAATAAATTCTCTTGCTTTATTTAAACCACAATTAAGATATATAGCAGCAACTACTGCTTCAAAAACATCTGCAGTTACAGTAGCATTGTTTTTAGTACCCTCTCCTACTTTTATGTGTTCATCCAGCTTTATAGATTTTGCATATTCATTAAGAGCTTCTTCACATACATAGCGGCTTCTTATTTTTGTCATTTCGCCTTCTTTTAATTCTGTATTTTTATAAAAGTATTCGCTCATTACTAATTCTAAAACAGCATCCCCTAAGAATTCTAATCTTTCATAGTTTTCTTCATGGTGCTCGTTAGCATAAGATGAATGAGTTAATGCTCTAAGTAATATAGGATTATCATTTTTTAAACCATATTTTTCTAAATCCATTATTATCACCATACCTAGTATTTATTATAACTTAAAGTCCCTATTATTGCTAGTTTTTTTCGTAAAAACTAAAAACTGATTGTTAATCAGTTTTAAGG